>CAIWVT010000273.1 GCA_903916135.1 uncultured bacterium | reverse complement strand
TTCGTATTCAGAAATTCCTTTATAATCACATTCAACGCATGATTGCAATAGCCAATCCGCATTTTGCAGCCATCATTGCCAGCACTCTTGCCTTGTGGACCTCCATATTTGGCGACCTTGCCGAATATGACCAAAATTTGCTCAAACAAATGGGCTTAACCAAAAAAGCTGACAAAGCTATGGCAGATTTTATTGCCAAAGTGGTGGGCATCGAATCCATGGTGGCTTACAAATTAATCAAAGGCTCGGCAGACTATATCCAAATTTTTCCGCATGGCACCACCGAATATCACCACGCCACCAAGGCAAATCTATTGGTTTTGATGGAACGTGTTATTAATGCATCGCACACCTTTGCCGCTCAATTGGGCTTAACCTTAGAAGCCGAATTTATTGCTATACGCGATGAATATACCTCGCAAACCGACGACCAAATTCAAGAAATGGAAGTAGTGGATGATTTATCTCCAGAATTTGCTGCCGAAAAAATCTTGATTTTCGACCAACTATACAAAAACATGATTACAATTTTGCTCGAGTATATAACTATGCCCCGCAAAATGCTCACCTTTTTCGATGAAACCATCGTCAACTACCGTAAACACACAAGTAATACCTATGTATTAACCATAGCTGCAAACTCAAATGCCGTTGCCGACATCAGTTTTACGGTGGACAACACCATTTCCATTGGCAGTAATAATAACTTCGATTTACCCTATTATTTTGCGCCCACCCCTGAATCTTTGCCTCCCGACACTCCTTCGGTGTTGAGTGCTTTCACCCAAATAGAAATTGCGGGCATCGACACAGGAGCGCCTATCAACAAACATTTAATCTTTATCAATACCAACAATTCTGAAGCAAAAGTGGAGATAGACGTAACTTAAACTCTATATAAATTTTGACACCTAAAACTTCCAAAGATATTTATTTCTTTGGAAGTTTTTTTTTTATATGTAGATTTTATTTCGTACTTTTGTTGTGCTCTTAGGATTATTAATCTATAAAATTTAAAATCATGAAAAAAGTACTATTTATGATGTTGGTGATAGTGGCTATTGCAACAGCATGTGATAAAACCGAAAGAACTTTAAAGAAAATATATGGCGAATATACCATTAAGAATTACACTGTAGATGGCGTTGACTCTTTAAGCTTATATATGGACAGCTTAGGATGTGCCTTTCATTTTGGATATGATGATTATGACCGTAAAGAAATGCTTTCACTTTCAGGTCAAAGAACAGATGGAAAAACTACTACATTATATTATGAATGGATACTAATAAATAACGATAATGCAATAAGTTTAAATCCATTAAATCATGGAGTTTATGGCACTGGTCCATTTGGAGCTGGTAGGACATCTGAATGGACAATTATAGATTTAGGTAAAAACAATTTAATCATGCAAACTACCTATAACGGCAAACAGTATAATATAGAACTTAGAAAATAATTTTCTTCTTTATGTTTCTTTAGAAATTGTTTACCTTTGATAAAAATATAGCGTATGAAAAAAGTAATATTGATTTTAATTGCATCCTCCATTTTCATAATGTTTGCTTGTAGAAAATATGAGTATAACAAAAATCTTAAAAAGATTTATGGAACTTATACTGTTACTAACTATACCGTTGATGGCATAGATTCATTAAGTTTGTTTAAAGATAGTTTGTCAACAAATTTTGATTTTTATTTTAATGAAACAGATGAAATGACTATTTTGAAAATTGAAGGATATACTACATTATTAAAAAAAATATTAGTGAAACATGGTTGGGGTTTGTTGGCTGATAATAAAACGCTTAATTTTCATGGTCTATATAATTCTATTATAGGCACTGGTCCGTTCGGCGGGAAAAAAGAATCAACATGGACAATTATAGATTTAAGTAAAAATAATTTAATCATGCAAACTACCTATAATGGTAAACAGTATAATATAGAACTTAGAAAATAATTTTCTTCCCAATTTCTTTCTCCCAATACATTTTTATGTGTAATTTTGTCACACAAAAAAACCTACATGCAAAACATAAAACAGCAAACCATGAACCTCGAAGAAGCAAGCCTATTAGTAGAAAACAGCCTCCAACGTCTCCAACTCGACCCCATCACAGCGCGCAAAGAAAAGCCCGGCTTATGGAGCCTCACCGTCAAAGACTCTCCCCTGTGGATAGACCTATTTAACTTCCCCAACCGCCCCGAGAAATATTACATACAAATCAGCAGCTCGGTGGTGTCCCTGCCCGAAAAAAACCTCGAAGCCTTTTTGATAGATGTCGTCGAGCTTAATGCCGAGATGTATCATTGCGCTATATGTAAAAAAGCCAATTGGTTTTATGTCCTAAGCCTCCGCGACATGGACACCCTCATGGAAACCGACATGGATTTCATCA
Source organism: uncultured bacterium (assembly GCA_903916135.1). GTDB lineage: Bacteria > Bacteroidota > Bacteroidia > Bacteroidales > CAIWKO01 > CAIWKO01. The sequence goes on along the minus strand of CAIWVT010000273.1, from coordinate 15,849 downwards.
TCGAAAAAGTTGCCTACTACAGCGCCGACTATTACTCCAAACTATCCTTTAAATACAAAGGCAGTTGGGCACCCATAGTCCCGCCAAGCGATACGGTGGTGTGAGCTGGGGAAGATTTCTCCTTACACCTCCTTGGATTTGATTATTAATCATATTAAATCATACCAATCAGCGTCATAAGCCTCATTTATTCAACTCCTCAATCTTTTTCACTGCATTATCTTTCATGGCACCGCCATGCTTCACGATGAGGTTGAGCAATTCAAGAGCTTGGGTTTTGTTATTGCGCTCAATCAAAATAAGGGCTTTTTGCCACAGCGCCAGTTCATAAAAGGAATTGTCTTTTTGCTGAATAATTTTATCAAATTGGACAATCGCCATGTCGGTTTGATTGTTTTTGTAATAGCTCATCCCTAAATAATATAGGGCGGTGTTAACATCCGTTTCACCGTCAATCAAGGTGTTGCAGGTAGCGATTGATTTGTCGTATTCAGATGCATCGTAAAAGGAAATAGCGGAATTGATGGTGGTGGTGGTAGGTCCGGTTTGGGCAGCGGCTTTAGTAACGACTCTGTTTTTGTCGGCTTTGTTTCTCATCTTTTTTCCCATCACAGTAACTTCTTGCAATTGGATGTTTTTTTCTGTGCTAATTTCATCGGCAACGATACCGTTGTTTACATAGCCGCTTGTAGGGTTTATGGTGGAAAGATTGGTGGTTTGTCCCATTGTTTGATTGGCGTATTTTTGTTCAGCCTTGGTTCCGCCCATTACATCACCTGCTTGTTGAGGTGTGCTTTTATAATTCTGATCGTCTTCAGCATCTTTAGCACCGGTAACGTCAGCAATCGGGGTATTTAAATCTTCTTTTTTCCCTTCAGCAGATGCCATGCCTTTACTGTTTTTGGTTTCCGATTTTGTTTCCTCTTGGGTCGTTATCGTTATTTTTTCCTCCGAAGGAGTATCTTTCGATTGTTCTTCAAGTTTGTCAATAGCTGCAGGAGCGCGTTTATCACTTATTTTAGGGGTTTCGATAGCCATTTCTTTTGCTGCATTATAAGTTTGAAATTGTATCAAATAATAGGATAAAACTAAAATAATAAGGCTTGCTGCTACAGACAAACCCGTGATGAGGTAGCGTTTATTGTTCTTTTTTTTTGAAATAGCTACAACGGATGTGGAATATGTTTTCTGAATCTCATCTTTCAAAAAAGAAATATCCGACGCAGCTTTGGGGCCGTTCCCTTGTTTTGCAAATCCATCAAAGGCATCGCTACACAATAAACATTCGGAGAGATGGAGTTCGAACATTCGTGTTTCATCCATAGAAAGTTTCTGCTGAAAATAATCGGCAAAGGCACCTTCGCGCAAGCAACCCGAAGGTCCTAATATGCTGCTATGTAGTTTGATGTTTTTCATTTTACGTTTCGAGCATGATTTTTAAATTACGTTTTCCATTTTGGATAAAGCTCTTGACCTGATTCATTGAATAAGAGGTTATGTCCACAATTTCTTTGTAGGATTTTTCGTGGAGATAGAATAATTCGACACAAATTCGTTGTTCATCGTTCAAGTTTTTTAATGCTTCCGGCAATTTGGTTTCTCTGTCATTTCCCGAATCATGATTAAGAGAAAAAGGCTCCTCGAATTCCATAAAACCCTCTTGAATATTTTTTTGTTCAAGCTGTTCGTTGAAGGAAACCGTGTTGTTTTTTTTGATCAACATCAAGCAATGATTCTTGGCAACGCTATACAACCAACTCTTGAAATTGGTAATTTCGAATTGTTTCAGAGCCTCATAGAGTTTTTCGAACACTTGCATAACGGCTTCGCGACGGTCGTCGTCACGGTCAAAATAATTTAAAGAGATACCATACACAAGATGTGCATAACGGTCGAACAAATCGCCAATATATTTCGCATCGTTTGATGTGCGATATAATTGAATCAACTCTTGGTCGGAGCAGTTTTCGACAGTTTTCGGTATGGTTTTTTTAAAGAATGACATTCATGAATTCGGAAAATGAGTGCAAATTTACATATAATATACAATGAACGTATTTTAAAACCGTTTAGTTTAGCGAAAAATATCTTTATGAAAAAAATTATTACCTATAATGTGAATGGCATACGTGCTGCATTATCAAAAGATTTGTTGGGATGGATTGCTGCTGTGGACCCCGATATCGTTTGTTTTCAAGAGTCAAAAGCACAACCCGACCAAATTCCTTTGCTGGATTTTGAGATTGCGGGATATAAAAACTATTGGTATTCGGCACAAAAAAAAGGATATAGCGGTGTGGGCATACTCACCAAAGTGGAACCTGATAAAGTTGTTTACGGGATGGGGATAGCAAAATATGATTTCGAAGGCAGGGTGTTGCGTGCCGATTATGGAGATATAACTGTGATTAGTGTCTATCATCCCTCCGGCTCAAGTGGTGATGAGCGACAAGATTTCAAGATGATATGGTTGGAGGATTTTTTGATGTGGGTGAATGAGTTGAAAAAAGAACGTCCGAATTTGATTATCTGTGGCGATTATAATATTTGCCATAAAGCGATTGATATTCACGACCCCATACGGAATGCTACGAGTTCGGGATTCTTGCCTGAGGAGCGGGAATGGGTGTCGAAGTTCATTGATTCGGGTTTCGTTGATTCGTTCAGAGCCTGCAATAGCGAGGCGCATCAATACACTTGGTGGAGCTATAGAGCCAATGCACGAGCCAAGAATTTGGGTTGGCGTATAGATTATAATATGGTGAGTCAATCCCTGTCGAATCGTATTCTTCGGTCTGTTATACTTCCCGAAGCTAAACATTCAGATCACTGCCCTGTGTTGCTCGAAATTGACTTCTAACAAATGCCTGTTAATATCTTAATGATTTTCATTCAAATTCGTTACAATTATTTAGTACTTTTGGAAAAAAATCATTATTCCTATGAAAACTTTAAAAAAGATATTGGTCTTTGCATGTTGTGCAATGATGCTCACATCATGCGTTTCGCTGAAAAAGTATCGTGATATTGAATCAACTCACAAGACGTGTGTGGATGAAAACAAAGGACTTAAAAGTGCGAACTTAGAATATTCCACCAAAATTAATGAGCAAACGGCACTGCTCGATAAGCTAAAGAAACAAACCACGGCATTGATTACAGATTCTGTAAAAATCGGCAGCAAATTTCGGGATATCACCGCAAAATATCAAGATTTAAGTTTGGCGTATGATTCCTTGTTGAGCAATAATAAGCTGTTGGTTTCGGGCAATAAAAGCGAAACGCAGAAGCTCATCACAGAATTGGAAAAAACGAAAGATGTGTTGCAGAAAAAGGAGGATGATTTGAAGAAATTAGCCTCAGACTTGGACGAGAAAAAGACCAACCTGAACGAACTGCAAGCAAAACTTGATGAGAAACAAGCCCGCTTGGCGGAATTAGAATCTATTCTTTTTAAGAAAGATTCTGTGGTGAAAGCACTCAAGAACAAAGTGTCGGAAGCATTGTTAGGTTATGAAAATAAAGGTCTCACTGTGAAACAAAAGAATGGAAAAGTCTATGTTTCTTTGGATGAATCGCTGTTGTTTGCCTCGGGCAAATATGAAGTAACATCTAAAGGCGTGGATGCTTTGAAAAAGCTTGCCAAAGTTTTAGAAACTAATGTGGACATCAATATAATGGTGGAAGGACACACCGACAATGTTCCCTACAAAGGCACCGACCAAATCTTAGACAATTGGGATTTGAGCACCAAACGCTCCACGACTGTGGTTCGTATATTGCTCAATAATTCAAGCATCAGTGCGGAAAGGATTATTGCTGCCGGACGCAGTCAATTTAGCCCTGTGGACGAAGCTAACACACCTGAAGCTCGCAGTAAGAACCGTCGTACGGAAATTATCCTGAGTCCGAAATTGGATGAGTTGTTGAAAATTATTGAAAGTAATTAGAATTGGGCTTGTTTCTATTGATATTCTTGAATACTTATATCAAATATAAGTTTTAGGTGAGCTGTTTTATGTAAATTTGCCTCATTTTGCATTCGGACGTGCCCTAAATTTTTCAAAACAGTGTCACTCCTCATTCGGACGTGCCCTAAATTTTTCAAAACAGTGTCACTCCGTATTCGGATGTGCCCTAAATTTTTCAAAACAGTGTCACTCCGTATTCGGACGTGCCCTAAATTTTTCAAAACAGTATCAGTCCGCATTTGGATGTGCCTTAAATTTTTCGAAACAGTGTCACTCCGTATTCGGATGTGCCCTAAATTTTTCAAAACAGTGTCAATCCGAATGTAAATCTGCACTATTTTGTTCAAAAATGTGTCGCAGATTTTTTTTATTCAAAGGCTTAATCCTCTCTCACGAAATCAATATTCCTTTTTAAGCCTGCATATTTAATGCGTTCGATAGCGGAATTTTGAAACAATTCCGTGAACTTTTCTTCCGTCAATTGTTCCCAATCTTCTTTTTTCATTTGCATTAAGGATGAAGATATTTGGAAGTCTTCTTCTTTGGTAGGTTGTAAATCTTGATTCCAAGGACAGGCTTCTTGGCATATATCGCAAGCATAAATATAGTTATTGACTTTGCTTTTTAATTCTGTTGGGATTTCATTCTTTTGTTCAAGAAGGTGGGTGATGCACTTTCTAATATCAATTTCATAAGGAGCTAAAGCTTGAGTTGGGCAGGCATCAAGGCATTTGGTGCAGCTTCCGCATTTTTCCGCCTGCGGAGCATCATATTCCAATTCAATATCCGTAATGATAGTTCCGATAAAATGAAACGACCCTGTCGTTTGATTGAGCAGGAGGGTGTTTTTGCCTATCCAACCCAAGCCTGCACGTTTTGCCCATGCTTTTTCGAAAATTGGAGAAGAATCAACAAAGGCGCGGGTGTTTTTGCTTGAAGTTTGCTCCGCGATATAATCCACCACCTGCTTTTGTTTTGCATTTATCACGGTATGATAATCTTTTCCGTAGGCATACCGCGATATTTTATAATACTGCGATTCAGGCAAAGTTTCCGCTGTGTAATAACTTATCAATCCTGAAATCACCGACTTCGTTTCGGGCATCATCAGGATGGGATTGGCTCGCAGTTCGGGGTTTCTTTCCAAATAGGCTTTGCCTGCATGAAAGCCTTTCGCCATCCAACTATTGAAAAATGCCAAATCTTCCGTCAAGACTTCTGCCTTAGCAAAACCCACAGACGAAAAACCAAGGTCAAGCATCTTTTGTTTCAGTTGTATTGAAAATTGTTTCGTATCCATCTAAATTCTAAAACAAGGTTTGCTGTGCATTAGGGTTCACGCGGCCAATGTGTTTGTAAGCTTTTTCGGTGGCTTCCCTTCCGCGAGGTGTGCGCATAATGTAACCTTCCATGATTAAGAATGGCTCATAGACTTCTTCGATGGTGCCTGAATCTTCACTCACGGCGGTGGCAATAGTCGTCAATCCCACAGGTCCACCTTTAAATTTATCAATAATCGTAACCAAGATTTTAATATCCATTTCGTCCAAGCCATTTTTATCCACATTTAAAGCAGCTAACGCGAAGTTGGTAATCTTCAAATCAATGATGCCAGAACCCTTGATTTGCGCAAAATCGCGTACGCGGCGCAACAAAAGGTTGGCAATACGAGGGGTCCCGCGGCTTCTACGGGCAATTTCATACGCAGCATCCTTATCAATTTCGATGTCAATGATGCGTGCCGAACGTTCAATAATTCCTTGCAATATATCCGAATCATAATAGGATAAACGTGTATTGATTCCGAAACGCGAACGCAGCGGCGCGGTCAGCAAGCCCGAACGCGTGGTGGCTCCCACCAAAGTAAATGGATTAATCGCTATTTGAATACTTCGGGCATTCGGACCGCTTTCAATCATAATATCTATCTTGAAATCTTCCATCGCCGAATATAAATATTCTTCGATGATGGGCGAAAGACGATGAATTTCATCAATAAACAACACATCGTTGGTTTCGAGATTGGTGAGCAAGCCGGCTAAGTCGCCTGGTTTGTCCAATACAGGTCCCGAGGTAACTTTGATGCCTACGCCCAATTCGTTGGCAATAATATAACTCAAAGTGGTCTTTCCCAAGCCCGGAGGTCCGTGCAACAACACATGGTCGAGGGATTCGTTTCTCAATTTTGCAGCTTCCACAAAAACCTTCAAATTTTCAACTATTTTCCCTTGTCCGGAAAAAGAACCAAAAGTGTTGGGGCGTAGGAATTTTTCAAACTCTTGTTCGTTAGGCGATAAATTATCCTTTTCGGATTCGAGTATATTTTCAGTCATGCTTTTTTTTTGAAAACAAAATTAGCAATTTTTAGAACATTTATCCGTTTATTCCGTATAAAAATCAAAAAAATAAATAAAATAGAACTATTCGACTTGGTTTTCATTATTTTTTTATGAAAAAGAAAGCCTTCGTTTTGTACAAGAAATTTATTAAAATAATTTTTGGATAACAATTAAATCATAAAAAATATATACTTTAGCAGAAAATTTTTGACCAAACTTTTAATCTATGAAACAAATTTTAGTAGCCATTGATTTCTCAAAAAACTCTATTCAAGCGTTAGAATACGCCATTAGTATTGCAAATACTGTGAAAGCACATATAATGATGGTATGGGTTGACAAGCCCGATACGGAAGATTCTATTTATAAGAATACGGACAACGAACACCGTCATGAAGCCAAATTACGCTTTGAGGAACTCATTACAAAATACTCAAAATCTTTAAAGAAAGGTACTTTGTCTTACAAACTTCGTAAAGGAAAAGTGTATAAAGAAATTGCCAATCAAGCAAAATATAATGATGCGTATTTGATAGTTACAGGGTCGCATGGGGTTTCCGGATTTGAATCGTTTATGATTGGAAGCAACGCCAGCAAAATAGTCACCTATTCTCCTTGCCCTGTTGTTACACTTCGGGAATCCTATTCTTCAAAAAAGATTATTAAAAAGATTGTTATTCCTGTGGATAATTCATCTTCGACACGTCAGAAAGTGCCTTTTGCAATGGAATTGGCACAATATTTTGGTTCGGAAATTCATGTGTTGGAGGTTCAATCTTCCACTTTGAAATCCATACGTGCTATGGTCAGTAGTTACACGGCTCAGGTTGCAAAATTTTTGACAGATAATAAAGTTCCTCACGTGGTAAAATCGGTGGATGCTGCTAATATTACTTCGGCAACCATCAAATATGCAGAGGAGGAAAAAGCCGATTTGATTATCATCATGACCGAGCAAGAAGAAGAAACGGCAAATATTTGGTTGGGACCGTATGCGATGCAAATGGTGAACAATTCGCCCATACCTGTGCTAAGTATTCATCCCAAAGAAATAGAATCACTCGCACGATAGTTTTTTATGAAAAAAGCCGCAACACTATTTTTTTTCTTTTTTGCTTTTGCCTCTCTTGCAGAAGCACAAAAGGGAAATGTTGTGATTATTGAAAATCCTCAGATTGCTACTTTGGTGGCAAAGCATCAGTATCTGAACGAAAAACAAAAGATTGTTGGGTGGCGTGTACAGATTTTTTTCGATTCCGGCAACAATTCCAAAAGCCGTGCTTTCACCAAGAAAGGCGAGTTTATGACCAAATATCCCGATATGCCAGTTTACTTGATGTTTCAGTCGCCTTATTATAAAGTTCGCGTGGGTGATTTTCGTACCCGTATAGATGCAGAAGGCTTTAAACAAAAAATTATGGGTGAATTTACAGATGCCTTTGTGGTGAAGGATGAGATAAATTTTCCCGGGTTTTAGTTAGAAAGTATCGAGTACAGATACGGCATCCTATCAATTTGGTTTGGATTATTATTGTCCAAATGATGGTATTAAATATACCTAAGCTATAATTTGAAAGATAACACTATTAATTTCCCCTTACTTTTGCCTAAAATAATGCACGAATTATCCATAGCCACAAGCATCATAGAGATAGCAGAAGAATTTGCCGTTAAAAACAAAGGAGCCCACATCACAAAGATTGAGATTGAAGTGGGCGAACTCTCGGGCATAGTGGTTGACAGTTTGGAGTTTGCTTTGGAATTGGCGATTGAAAAAACCGTTTTGGAACGGGCAAAAATCATTATAACGACGATAAAAGGCATGGCTCGATGTAATCAGTGCGGCAATGAATATGTCAACAGTGATTGGTACACGGCATGTCCGCAATGTGCGTCTATGGATTTCGACATCACGGGCGGAAAAGAATTGCAAATAAAATCAATCTTCATCGAATGATTTGTTGTAATTTTGCCGCGAAACTTTAAACTCAAACTTATGTGTGATACCTGCGGTTGCGAAGGCGATAGCCCTGTGACCTATAACAAACCTAACGAAGAACATTCTCATGATGAAAAACACGAACATTCTCATGAGCATCCACACCATGAACATCCTCACCATCATGATCATGCCGACAAACATCATAGCCATAAGCATAAGCACGAACACGGTCATTCGCATGGAAAAGAAATGAAGATAGAACAAAATATCCTCACGAAAAACAATTCCTTGGCAGAACGCAATCGTGGTTATTTCGAAGCGAAGAATATTTTTGCCTTGAATTTGGTGAGTTCGCCGGGTTCGGGCAAGACAAGTTTGTTGGAACGCACCCTGAAAGATATTGGACAGGATTTGAACTTTTATGTGGTGGAAGGCGATCAACAAACCATGAATGATGCCAATAGAATTGCCGCTTTAAAAGTGCCCGTCATTCAAATCAACACGGGTAATGGCTGTCATTTGGATGCCGAAATGGTGAACAAAGCCGTGAAACAACTGAATGTTGCCAACGATGCCGTATTGGTTATCGAAAATGTAGGCAATTTGGTGTGTCCTTCTTTGTTCGATTTGGGCGAATCCAAACGTGTCGTGGTTATCAGTGTAACCGAAGGCGACGACAAACCGATTAAATATCCCACAATGTTTCACTCTGCCGATATTTGTATCATCAACAAAATTGATTTGCTGCCTTATGTTGATTTTGATGTCGAAAAAGCGAAGAATTATGCATCAAGCGTGAACCATCACCTGAAATTCTTTGAAGTATCAGTCAAAACGGGAGAAGGAATGAGCGCGTGGTATGCTTGGCTGAAAGATACGCAGCAGCATTGATGTAAGCACGATACCCTTTTTTGTTACACATTTTCCTTGATGCTTCGTGCTCATTATGAGTAAGAAAAACTAAGTCCGCAAAACTTCCCTGCGTATTATACCTTTTATTTGCGCTGAATTTTTTACCTTTGCACTTTTTTTTACTATCACAACACAGGCATTATGGCAAAGAAATATACGGAATACAAACAACTCGACCTTACTAAAGCGGCTGAAGATATCCAAAACTATTGGCGCGAACACGATATTTTCAACAAAAGTATCGTCAATCGAAGCGGTCAGCCTTCCTTTGTTTTTTATGAAGGACCGCCTTCTGCCAATGGTCAGCCGGGCATCCATCATGTTATGGCGCGGGCGATAAAAGATTTGTTTTGTCGTTATAAAACGCAGAAGGGACATTTCGTTGAACGCAAAGCAGGTTGGGACACTCACGGACTTCCAATAGAAATTGCTGTGGAAAAAACTTTGGGCATCACCAAAGAAGACATTGGCAAAACCATCAGTGTGGAAGATTACAACAAACAATGTCGCAAAGAGGTGATGAAATATAAAGACCAATGGGATGATTTGACCGAAAAGATGGGCTATTGGGTTGACTTGGAACATCCCTATATCACGTTCGACAATACCTATATTGAAACCGTTTGGAACTTATTGGGCAAACTCTACGACAAAGGATTTTTATACAAAGGCTATTCCATTCAACCGTATTCTCCTGCTGCAGGCACCGGTTTAAGCTCTCATGAATTGAATCTCCCGGGATGTTATAAAATAGTAAAAGATAGCACCGCTGTGGCTCAGTTTAAAGTTGTGAAAAACGAGCATGCTTTGGTGCCCGATTTGTTCAAAAACGGACATGGCGATGTGTTTATTTTAGCATGGACCACCACTCCGTGGACACTTCCTTCCAATACGGCTCTTGCCGTAGGTTCGGGCATAGAATATGTGGTGGTAGAAACTTTTAATCAATACACGGGCTTGCCTATTATAGTGGTTCTTGCCAATGATTTAAAAGGTAATTATTTTTCTGAAAAGAATGCGGAACTGAATATGGAAGATTATAAGGCGGGCGATAAAAACATTCCGTTTCGAATCATCAATCATTATAAAGGCAAAGACTTAGCCGGCTTGCGCTACGAACAATTGTTGCCTTATGTGCAGCCTACGGATGGCGATGCCTTTAAGGTGGTGTTGGGCGATTTTGTTACTACAGAAGATGGAACAGGTATTGTACATATTGCTCCAAGTTTTGGTGCCGATGACTTTCGCACAGCCAAACAACAAGGCTTAGGCTCTTTGACTTTGGTGGATAAACAAGGAAAATTTGTGGATGCCATGGGCGAATTTTCCGGGAGATATGTCAAGAATGAATATGACACCAATCCAAAAGCGGATACTGAACACAATGTGGATGTTGATATCATTATCAAACTCAAGAAAGAAAACAAAGCTTTTAAAGCTGAAAAATACGAACACTCATATCCGCATTGTTGGCGTACCGATAAGCCCATACTTTATTATCCTTTGGATTCATGGTTCATAAAGACTACCGCCGTGAAGCAACGTATGATAGAACTCAATCAGACCATCAATTGGAAACCCGAAAGCACCGGAAGTGGACGCTTTGGCAATTGGTTGGAGAATCTTGTGGATTGGAATCTTTCGCGTTCGCGCTATTGGGGCGTGCCTTTGCCGATTTGGACTTCAGAAGATCGTTCGGAACAAATTTGTATCAACTCTGCCGAGAAACTTAAATCGGAAATAGAGAAGTCCGTTGCTGCCGGATTTATGCATGACAATCCGTATAAAAACTTTACGCCGGGAGATTTCTCGAAAGAAAACTATGAAACTTTCGATTTTCACAGACCTTATGTGGATGAAATTATTTTAGTTTCGGCAACGGGCAAAAAAATGTTTCGCGAGCCGGATTTGATAGATGTTTGGTTTGATTCGGGAGCGATGCCTTATGCTCAAAATCATTTTCCTTTTGAGAATATGGAGTTTTTCCAAAACAATTTTCCTGCTGATTTCATTGCCGAAGGCGTTGACCAAACGCGAGGATGGTTTTTTACGCTTCATGCTATTGCAACAATGATTTTTGATAGTGTTGCTTTCAAAAATGTTGTTTCCAACGGATTGGTTTTAGACAAAAACGGCAACAAAATGTCGAAACGTCTTGGCAATGGCGTTGACCCTTTCGAAACACTTGGGAAATATGGTCCTGATGCCACACGTTGGTATATGATCACCAATTCTCAACCATGGGATAATTTGAAATTCGATTTGGAAGGTATTGACGAAACGCGGCGCAAATTCTTTGGAACTTTGCATAATACGTATGCTTTCTTTGCATTATATGCTAATATTGATGGCTTCAAATTTCAAGAAGCGGAAATTCCCTTAGCGCAACGTCCTGAAATTGATCGTTGGATTATTTCGGAATTAAACACTTTGATATCGCAGGTTGATGAGTGTTATGCCGATTATGAACCTACCCGTGCGGGACGATTGATTCAAGATTTTGTGGATGAGTTTTTGAGCAATTGGTATGTACGTTTGTGTCGTCGTCGTTTTTGGAAAGGCGATTACACTGAAGACAAAATTGCTGCCTATCAAACGCTTTATACCTGTTTGGAAACCATCACCATGTTAGCGTGTCCTATTGCGCCCTTCTTTATGGATCGTCTCTTTTTGGATTTGAATTCGGTTACAAACAAAAACAAATTTGAGTCGGTACATCTGACGGATTTCCCCGTAGCGACCAAAGACTATGTGGACAAAGACCTCGAAGAACGTATGCAGTTGGCACAAAAAATTTCTTCTATGGTGCTTTCGCTGCGCAAAAAACATAATCTTCGGGTGCGTCAACCGCTCAGCAAGATTATGATTCCTATGATGGATGAAAAAATAAAACATCAAATAGAAGCGGTGAAAAACCTGATTCTTTCGGAAGTTAATATCAAAGCGATTGAATATATTGATAATTCTGCGGGTATTTTGGTGAAAAAAATCAAACCAAACTTCAAAACATTGGGACCGAAATACGGCAAACTGATGAAACAAATTTCGGCTTGTGTTGTTGCGTTTACGCAAGAAGAAATTAATGCAATGGAGAATACAGGAAAAGCACAATTGCTTGTTGAAAACGAAACGGTGGAACTTGAAATGACCGACGTGGAGATACTTACTGAAGATATTCCCGGATGGGTGTTGTCTTCTTCGGGCAATATCACCGTGGCGTTGGACGTTACATTAACATCGGAATTGGTGGATGAGGGCATCGCACGCGAGCTGGTGAATCGCATTCAAAACCTCCGAAAAGACAATAAATTTGAAGTTACAGACAAAATAATTGTAGAAGTTGAAAAACATCATAAAATTATCACCGCAATTCAGAATAATTATTATTACATTTGCAGCGAAATTTTAGCGTCTTCACTTAGCCTGTCAGAACAGATTTTTACCGACAAAATATCTGTTGAAATTACGGAAGAAATTACGATTTTTGTTTCAATAAAAAAAGCATAGGTTACATAATAAAAAATAATAGGATATGGAAAAAAAAGTAGAAAAGGGACTTGCAAAAGATGCAGAAGTAAAAAAAACTGTACCGGCTAAAGAAGCTCATGCCAAAAACTCTTATTCTGATGAAGAACTTCAGGAGTTTAAAGATATAATCCTTGCAAAGTTGGAAGAAGCAAAAAAAGACCTTGAAATTTTGACAGAGGCGTTTTCGAACAGCGGCGGTGAAGATATCAATGATACTTCTCATTCGTTTAAAATTCTTGAAGAAGGTTCGCAAGTGCTTTCCAAAGAAGAAAACAGTGCTTTGGCAATGCGTCAGGCTAAATTTATCAAGAGCCTTGAAAATGCACTTATCCGTATTCAAAACAAAACGTATGGAATTTGCAGAGTTACCGGAGAATTGATTCCTAAGGAACGTCTGCGCGTTGTGCCTCATGCTACGCTTTGCATCGGTGCAAAGAACGATCAAAAGAAAATGAAAAACATTTTATAAATCCATACACTTTTGAAAAAAGCCTTACTGCTCAAAGCATTAATTGTAATTTTCGCTGTTTTATTTATTGACCAATTTGTAAAAATTTGGATTAAAACCCATTTCTTTTACGGAGAACACATTCATGTTCTTGGGATAAGTTGGTTTCAAATACATTTTATCGAAAACAACGGCATGGCTTTCGGGATGGAATTTGCCGGAAATTATGGCAAAATTTTTCTCACCATATTTCGCCTTATTGCCAGCAGCGGGATTGCTTATTATCTTTATTACCTGATAAAAAAACAGGCAAACTCCTTCCTTATTATCACCATTGCGTTGATTTTTACGGGCGCCATCGGCAATATCCTTGATAGTATGTTCTATGGAATGATGTTCAGCGAAAGCACGGGCTTCGACAAAGCGGTTTTTATGCCGGAGGGGGGCGGTTATAGCGCGTTTCTCTATGGCAGAGTGGTGGATATGTTTTATTTCCCCATCATCAATACAACATTGCCCCAGTGGATTCCTTTCATTGGTGGCAGTTCATTTGAATTTTTCGCACCTATTTTTAATGTTGCCGACAGTGCCATCACCATTGGCGTTTTCATTTTATTGATTTTCCAAAAACGATTATTCAAACCTAAGCAGGCTGTGGAAGATATGCCATCAATTTTTGAAAAAGAAGAGTAGTGCGTGTCAGATTTATGGTATTACTATTGACATCTGTTATGCGAACTTTGCAACTTCGCACCCAAATACCAAATATCCAAAACGACAAAAAAACCTTCTCCCTTCCTCCTCAACCTTTGTAGAAATGCCAACCAACCAACACAACCAACCTTCTCACCTTATTTTGATTAATGAAAATTGCAAACTCCGTCAAACAACATAAGCAATCTAACTAATGCTAAGCAATAGTAAAAGTCCAATAATGTAATTTTGGTTAAGATCAATAAATAACAAAAATTGATTTTTAATTTAATCGTGTTTAAATCAGGAGAGTGCTGAAGCCTATCGAACTTTAATACTTGGTTTACAGGAGCCTAAATTTGCAAAGGATGGGAATCTTTGTTCACTTCTTTTGCATCTGTTGACAATCACTTTATCCCTTCCGCGTAGTTATCTTTTTTGGTTTTACGCCAAATTGTTGAACTGATGCTAAGAAATTCGGCTGTTGTTGATCTGTAGCTATACTGTCAAATACGATTAGATGATTATTCCTCTGTAAGAACCAAATATCCATTTTCATCTATAGCTTGTGATATTATTCCTGAATAAATTGTACCTGAAGATAAATTCAAACTATAATATAGAACATCTCCAGACCAGTTATTGTTCTTATCGTGATATTCAATAGGTTTGGAATTTTTACCTCCTGTTGGAATTACAATATTTGTATAAAAAGAGATACTTCGAACAATATGGTCTGCATCAAGATAAAGAACACTCATGGACGTGATGGTAATTGACGATTTTGATTTATTTATTATTTTTAGTTTCTTATTTTCAATAATTGGATAGTAAGTAAGAAGCATTCTTATTGAATCGCTCTTTAATTTTTCAATTACAAGATTTTTTTCAGATATAATTTTCTCTTTTTCAATTATTATTTTCTCTCTTTTGAAGAACACAATAATCGCAGAAATTCCGATTGCAAAAAATAACAAGGAAATGGATGAGATTATTATTGGAAGTTTGGATGATTTTTTCTTTATTGTTTTTGGTTGTTTTTCTTCTTGTTTAGGTCCGACCTGATTGGATATTGATATGTTGATATTGGGAGAAGTATTAGAGCTTTCTAAAATAGGTTTATCAGTTGGTAAAAACTGTGATTCGTCCATTTCGGCATCAGGGCACAAAAATTTTAATGCTTCATCAAGTTTCTGCAAATTTTGACTATACATTTTTTTTAAGTGAGGTGTAGGAGCGTTTGTTAAACGTAACCCGTATTCGCTGTATAATTCTCTGTATTTTTGTGTTATTTCTTCCTTAGTTGTGTCATCATTTATATCAAACAACTCTAATGCTTCTTCTTTTGTCATAATTGTATTAAATTATTAATGTTTATGTTATTAACTAATGCTTTTTGTGAATATAAAAAAATATTCTCCTGACGCAAATTGCCAAAGGATTGTATTAATTCTTTTCCTGAACTTGGCTCAAATGCAGGTACATTAATGGTTCTATTTATAGTGTATTTTACTGTAATTTCATTGGTATAGCTTTTTGAAACCCCATGCATCAGACTTATAACCATATTGCCCAGACTTACGGTGTTTGTAGTTTTATCAATAAACTGCGTAAAGTCGAGTAACATTTTTTCTTGTATTGGATGGGTTGAGTAATATTTTTTACAGGTAGTTACTGGAAGTGGAGTGATTTTACTTATTATTGTATATATTTTCATTCTTCCATATACAGAATCGATACTTGTAATGCCCAAATTATAACCACAAATACCTTTTAGTGCCGGGGGGATTTTATATTTATCAACCTTATCTCCAAGTTGGCAAACATGTATTGCTTCACTGCCTGAAACAGGGTGGGTGAGAACCACATCATTGCCTGCATTACTGCCAATAGTAACCGTTTTCATTTTGTTAAATCAGTTTGAACAAATTCGTTGCTACTCATATCATAAAGATAAACGGCACTGCTGCTACCCGCTTTGTTGCTAACCACCAATGCGTCGCTTTTCAGCAAAGC
>CAIWVT010000272.1 GCA_903916135.1 uncultured bacterium | reverse complement strand
GCGTCTCTACAGGTGGCGGATTTTATGGTAAAATGTGGGCGATTTGGTAATGGCGTGTCAAAGATTTTTCGCCTAATAGATGAAAAAAATAAACTCCTTTGGCATATTTTGCTAAATCTATACAGTATTAACCATACTAGAGAAAATAAGTAAAAAGAATGATAGATTACTATAAAATAGGCTTCGCTTGATGACTTATAACACCAATGTCGTCCTGCTTTTCTATTTTCCGAAATCATCCTCATTTTAAAATATCAAAAAAAAATATTCCTCCGATTGCAATTAAATCACTATTTTTGTGCTTTATTTCTAAACTTAAACTTTTATACTTATGACAGAAAAAATTCAACGTATTATTCGTGATTCAAAAGCGGCTCGGTGGACAGCTTTGATATTTGTTTCGCTTACCATGTTTGCGGGTTATTATTTGGCAGACGCAATGGCTCCTTTACAAGGCATGTTAGAAAAAGAATTGGGATGGCATGCCAATGATTATGGTTTTTTTACAAGTGCTTATGGATGGTTTAATGTATTTTTATTTTTTCTGATTATAGGAGGAATCATACTTGATAAAATGGGGGTCCGTTTTACGGGGCTGATGTCAGCAATTATTATGGTTGTGGGCACAGCTATTAAGTATTGGGCAATTTCAACACATTCATTGGATGGCATGTTTATTATGGGATGGCATGCACAAGTAATGATAGCTGCTATTGGTTATGCAATATTCGGCGTGGGGGTCGAAGTGGCTGGAATCACAGTTTCAAAGGTAATAGTCAAGTGGTTTAAGGGGCATGAGATGGCACTGGCAATGGGGCTTCAGTTGGCGGTTGCCCGATTGGGAACTGCTTTAGCCTTATCCACTTCGTTACCTATTGCTATGGCAAGCGGACATGTTTCAACTCCGATACTACTTTGTTTAATTATGTTGTGCATCGGTCTGTTGTCTTATTTTGTTTATACGTTCCGCGATAAGAAACTTGATGCATCCATCAAAGCATATAACATTGATCAGGATGTGGCTGCTGAAGAAGAATTTAAAATTCGAGATATTTTAACTATTCTAAAAAATAAAGGATGGTGGTATATTGCTTTGCTGTGTGTTTTGTTTTATTCTGCTGTATTCCCATTTTTGAAATATGCCACCAGTTTAATGGTGGATAAATTCGGAGTGGATCCCTATTGGGCTGGGCTTTTGCCTGGCTTATTGCCGTTTGGGAATATTTTCTTCACACCCGTATTCGGAAGCATTTATGATAGAAAAGGGAAGGGCGCAACCATTATGATCATTGGAGCGGTTATCCTTATCCTTGTACACGCATTATTTGCTATTCCATTCCTGAATCATTGGTTTGCTGCATTTCTATTAATTTTTGCTCTTGGAGTTGGATTCTCTTTGGTTCCGTCGGCTATGTGGCCCTCTGTTCCGAAAATTATTCCTGAGCATCAGCTTGGCACTGCATATTCTTTAATATTTTGGGTTCAAAATTGGGGATTAATGGGGGTTCCGTTACTTATTGGCTGGGTACTTAATAAATATTGCTTTATTGGATATTTTACCGTTCTTGGTTTTACCAACACAGCAGATAAGGTTCAAGCTGTTAGTGTTGTTTCACTTGACCAAAAAGTATATAATATTAGCGAAGCCGGTAATATTAACAGGAAAGATTCTACATTTCAAATTTCAGAAATTCAAAAAGATGCTAGCGGCAAGATAACCACTTTTATTACAAAATCCGGCGACACCATAAACAGTAATTTTATTTCAGAAGAAGATATCAAAACTGCTGTTTCTGACAAACAAGTAAAAATTCCTATTTATTCTTATCAACTTATTGATAAAACTAATGATAAAACTAAATCCATTTCGGTTGACCATTTTTTAGATAATAAAGGTAACCGGATTGAAAGGTATGGAGACATGACCTCAAAATATAATTACACATTACCCATGCTGATATTTATGAGCTTTGGGATTCTCGCATTACTTTTTGCCTTCTTATTAAAAGTAGAAGATCGCAAGAAAGGCTACGGCTTAGAGAAACCGAATATAGTGAAATAAATACTGACTTAACCTTTAAGAAGTTGTTTTGCTGTGTGCAGAACAACTTCTTTTTATATAAACCATCAACCAACCAAAGCCATGAAAATCCTTTTAGTTGCTGCCACCTTAGCCGAAGTCACTCCTTTGGCTGTTGCACTGACATTGGACTTGGACAAACACAAGCATCGTTACCAATGTGCCTATAAAGGTCATGAGATTACGTTGCTCATCACGGGGGTGGGTATGGTGGCTACGGCATTTCAGATGGGGCGTTTGGAATCGAAAAGTTATGATGTTGCCTTGAATGTGGGCATTGCAGGAAGTTTCAATCGTGTGCTTGCCATAGGCGAAGTGCTGAATATTACTTTGGATTGTTTCTCTGAATTGGGCGCTGATTATGGTGATAGGTTTATACCTTTATATAGTATGGATTTTGCTAAGGAATTTGATAACGGCATTATCAACAAAAATTGCGAAATACAAAACAATAGTCAAACGACCAACAAACTCATCACCGACCTAAAACAAGCCAAAGGCATCACGGTGAACACCATCAACGGCAATGAAGAACGGATTGAAAAGGTTATGCAGCAATTCTCACCGGATGTGGAAAGTATGGAAGGAGCAGCATTTTTGTATGGATGTATGTTGAAGCAGATTCCTTGTTTTCAAATTCGGGGCATATCAAACTATATAGAAGCGCGCAATTTGAACAATTGGAATATTCCGTTTGCGATTAGTATGGTGAATAAAAGTGTGGTTGATATTTTGGATGGATTTTAGAAGTAAATACCAAATACCAAGAACTCTGAACTACGAACGAACTATGAATAAAAGAAACCGTATATTTGCATTATGATAATAATAGGAATTACAGGAACTTTAGGTGCAGGCAAAGGAACTATAGTGGATTACTTGGTTGCGAACAAGGATTTTGCTCATTATTCTGTAA
This sequence comes from uncultured bacterium, assembly GCA_903916135.1. Classification (GTDB taxonomy): domain Bacteria; phylum Bacteroidota; class Bacteroidia; order Bacteroidales; family CAIWKO01; genus CAIWKO01. The sequence goes on along the minus strand of CAIWVT010000272.1, from coordinate 8,040 downwards.
GGGAATATCTGGTGAAAGAAATTACGAAACGAGGGCTGACTGTCAATCGTGATGCAATGGTGTTGGTGGCAAATGAACTGCGGGCGAAGCACTATCCTTCGTATATTGTGGAACAATTGTATGATGTTGCTTTGCAGAATCAAAAGAATTGTGTGATAGAAAGCATACGCACGCCCGGCGAAGCAGAGATGTTGAAGACCAAAGGGAACTTCTTTTTGTTTGCTGTGGATGCCAAGCCTGAATTGAGATTTGAGAGGATAAGTTTGAGGGCTTCGGAAACGGATAATGTGTCCTACGAAACATTTATTGAGAATGAACAACGGGAAATGACTTCCAAGGATCCGAACAAACAAAACTTGAAGAAGTGCATAGAACTTGCCGATTGTACATTGATGAACAACGGCAGCATAGAAGAACTTTATAGCGAATTGGTTTTAATTTTACAAAAAATAGAGAATCATGAGTGAAGAACAAAAACATGTTCGTCCGAGTTGGGACGAGTATTTTATGGGTGTTGCCGACACGGTGGCACAACGTGCCACTTGCGATAGAGGCAGAAGCGGATGCGTGATAGTGCGCGACAAACAAATCTTGGTAACAGGCTATGTAGGTTCTCCGATGGGACTTCAGCATTGCGATGAGGTGGGTCATTTGTTCAAGCAGGTAACGCATGAGGATGGGCATACCACCAATCATTGTATGCGCACGGTTCATGCTGAACAAAATGCCATTTGCCAGGCAGCACGCCGCGGCATTTCTTTGGATGCTGCCACTTTATATTGTCGGATGACGCCTTGCAGAACTTGCGCCATGATAATCATCAATTGTGGTATTGTGCGGGTGGTGTGCGAAAAGAAATATCATGCAGGTGCCGAATCGGAAGAGATGTTTGCCATTGCGGGCGTTGAGTTGCATTATATGAGTGAAGAAATAATGAATTATAAAAATCAATAAAAACAAAATACTATGGAAACAGGTTGGAAACCAATGCCGGTAATTATTAAAATCATCTGGATAATCATGATAGTCAACGCATCATTATCACTTTTTACGCTTATTTCGGTATATTCACAAGGAACGGATTTGGTTGGGATTACTTTCTTTGGACTCACTGCCGTGAACCTTGTTTTTGCCATCAACTTGCTTTTGCCGGTGCTGCTTATCGTGGGAATATATAAACGCTTTAAGTATATTTGGGCTGCCGTGGTGGTTTATTTTGTTTTCATTGCTGTGGACGCTTTGTTGTCCATACCTTTGATTGGTAGTAAAGTGACGATGCTTGCTGAACAACAGGGTGAATCTATAGAGAAGTTGGGGGAAGAGCTTTTTTACAAAATTGCACATTTTACTTTGCTTATCATGATTATTATGGGAGCAGCCTTTAATATGGCGATTGGTATCATTTTTTATATTAAAAGGAAATATTTTATGAATCCGCCAGTTGCGATGGATTTCAATAAAGATATGCAATTACCTTCGTAGTTCGAAGTTCTTTCCTAAGTAAACTTTGCGGACTTGTTCGTCATTCGCCAGTTCTTCGGCAGTGCCGGCTTTTAAGATGGAACCTTCGAAGAGTAAGTAAGCTCTGTCGGTGATGGTAAGGGTTTCGTGTACGTTGTGGTCGGTGATTAACACGCCGATGTTTTTGGTTTTTAGTTTCGATACGATGCTTTGAATATCTTCCACAGCAATAGGGTCAACGCCTGCAAAAGGCTCATCGAGCAGAATAAAATGTGGATCTACCGCCAAGGCACGAGCAATTTCTGTTCGCCGACGTTCGCCTCCTGACAGGGTAATTCCTTTTCCTTTGCGGATGTGTTGAAGCCCAAATTCATCGAGCAGGGTTTCCAGACGTTCTTGTTGTTGTTGTTTGTTGAGTTTGGTGAATTCCAACACGGCTTTGATGTTGTCCTCAACACTCATCTGACGAAACACAGAGGCTTCTTGAGGCAGGTATCCAATGCCTTTTTGAGCACGTTTATACATAGGTTCGTCGGTGATATCAACATTATCGAGAAAAACTTTGCCAGAATTTGGCTTAATCAATCCCACTATCATATAAAATGATGTTGTTTTGCCGGCACCATTTGGTCCTAATAAACCCACGATTTCGCCTTGCCTCAATTGAAGCGACACGTCTTGAACCACGGTTCTGTTCCGATATTTTTTTATCAGATTATCGGCACGTAATATTTTTGAATTTCCATTACTCATAACTGCAAAAGTACATTAAAAATAAAAAGAAACAGTACCCATCACTAAAAATTTTTGAATATCGGGGTGATCGCGATAATTTAATCGCCAAACAGCCAATAGCCGCAGTGCTTTAAAAATGTTTTCAATTCCAACGCCCACTTCTTGATACGGTCCTCTTTTAAGTGTATGCTCACCCGAAGAGAAATACGCATTGTTATAGTCTCGATTCGTATTAGACAAACTTCCAATTAACCCTTTATAATATGCCACTTCGCGCCACCGCAATTTCTTCAACAAGGGAATATGGTTTAACAGCAATCCATCGAAATGGTGGGTGTAAAAAACACTAAGATATTGGTCACTCACAAATTCATAATAATTCATAGTGTTGAATGCTGCTTCATCCCAAATAACGGTCTCGTTGCCTTCGTGCATTTTTAATAGCGGATAGGGCAATTTACCCCACACTTTCCCGACTGTGATGATATATTTAGACCATCCAAGTGTGCTGACATTAAACCATTGTTCGAGGCTGATATTGAGTTTATGATATTCATAGTCGCTTTGCAAACAATTTTTTAATCCATAAACGTAGGACACATCCAAAGCGGGATATTTTGTGCCAAGGCTCAAACGTGTGAATGCGCCACTTAAAAACTTTTCGTTATAGGCAAAGCGCGTATCAAGCTGAACTTCTGCAATAACAATTTTTGATTTGGGAATATTGATATTGTTTTCACTTACTTGAAAAAAGGGTTCGTTGCTGGCAGGAAAAATGATACGATGTTTAATCGTTAAATTGTTCGACAATCCCACAAACCATTCGTGACTGAAGTTGGATTGGAAGGTTCGCGACATGGTAAGCTTATCTGTTTTTCCTCGACTCGTGATGGACTGTAAAAGCAAATCATTCGTAATAATGGTAACACTAAGCCCCAACTGCTCAATTTCATTACTGTACTTTATCTTTATGCCCGTATTTGGGTTTTTATGAAAGAGATAATAGATTTCGCCTCCATATTTAAACCTATCGTCTAAACTTCCATACGCCACATGAGCGGTAATCTCCAACTTTTTGCTGAATTTATTACTGGTTCGCAGCCCTAAACTGAAACGTTGCCCTTCCACAGCATTGAAACTATAGAGCGAAAATAAAGGTCCGAATTCAAAATAACCCATCTTGATATGGTTAGTGCCAAATGCAAACAATATATCTCGATAAATCTTAAACGCTTTGATGGTTTGAATGGTGTCGGTCATTTTATAAATCTTTTTCTCCTGCAAGTTCAAACTATCATGACGATGTTCGGTCCAATAATCGGCATCTCGTTTTTGGGCACTATCTTTCACAACAATATTTACGGGTTCGTTATAGAACTTGTCCGACTGCAATTGATTCATAACAAAATTGCGATAGGAAGTGGTTTTGTGGAGATATAACCCGATGACTTTACTTGTGTTTTCCGTTAGATTCAAATCGGCTATCATATTGTCAACGGTGGGCATCCAATATTTTTTATCCACCAATTTGAATTCTTGATTGATGACGATTTCGTTGATGATATTGATATTGGCATCTTTGGAAACACGCATGTCAACTTTGACAACGCCAAAAGTGGTGTCGTGTATCCATATATTCCCTGTGTAGGTAAGCTCTTGATTTCGTCGAGGTTTAAACATGAGATGATAGCACCATTGATTGTCAATGAAACCGCTATCAATCAAGTAATACTTATAGTAGGACAATCCGAAATTGGCAATTGGACTAACAAAGTTTTTGTCGAACAAAAGATTGTAATTGTCGTAAATGTTTGCTTTTTGATAGGAATCGCCCACCAATTGAGTTATGCTTGAACTTTCCATGCCCGACACCTTGCTGGCTTTGATAAATTCGCGATAGGTTTGGGGTTGTTTGCGGAAATAAATATCCGATAAGGTTTCGGTGAAAAATACCGGAAGATACACCTTGCCGTTGATGGTGGATGTGTCGGCATTTTCAAAAACAAATTGAAATGGTTTTAGGAAAAAGCTGTTTTGAAATTTTTCGGAATAATTGTTGGCATCAATCTGCACCTTGCTGTAAGCCTCATATTGAAATGCATCGAAGGATTCTTTGTTGTTGATGGGTTTGTTTTTAATCACTTTTTTGAGAATCACCTCAGCAGGATTCACACCCGGCAGTATAACTACTTCTGTCAAATCGAAGGAAATGGGCTTCAATTCAAAATCTATGTATTGAAACTTGTTTTTCACCACCACCTTCGTTTGGGGTTTGTAGCCCATATATTGCGCATACAAAGAATCTTTTGGAGTTTTTGTTTCCAAAGAATATTTTCCGTCGAAATCGGTAGTGGTTTGTACATCCGTGCCACGAAAATAAACGTTCACGAAAGGTATAGGTTCGTGGGTGTGCGCATCTATCACCGTCCCCATTATCTTGGTGAGTTGCTGCGCAAATCCGCACAGCGGCAGCAGCATTATCAGTATAAACAGTTGTAAGAAAAGGTGTGTAATTTTCGACATAAAAAAATAGTGCGCAAAGATACAAAAATTAAGGTTTGAGTCCACTCCGAAAAGCGTAAGAATAAAAAAAACCACAAACCCGCCAACGTAACACAGTTAGTCAAGGACACTAATAACAATGTTTCTCATAGCAATAGTATCCCTAATTAAAAACTTTTACTACCAATACGGCATACTAACAAACTGAGTTTGGACTTAAATATTATGTTATGGTGTAACACAAAACAATTAAGCTATTAAAAGGAAACAATTGTTTTGTCAGCAACCTCTAAGGTAATCTTTCTACCCATAATCAATGTACGGTTATCATCAATATGCCCTGCGGGGAAACCATAGCAAACTGGAAAATCGTATTCAGCTACATGTTCTGCAATTATCTCATACGCTTGTTTTCCAAAAGGAATGGCATTGTCGTTCATTTTGTTCATGGCTCCAATGATAAGTCCTGAAAGACTCCAAAATTTCTTGCTTCGTTTCAGTTGTATTATCATTCTATCTATATGATAAAGATATTCTTCTAAGTCTTCAATAAATAATATCTTCCCATCAGTATTTATATCCGAAAAGGAACCACTTAATGAATATAAAACAGATAAATTTCCGCCTACAAGCTCCCCAGATGCAAAGCCCGTTTTGTTGTATTCATGTGCTTCAACCTCATAGTTAAGTGCCTCGCCAAACAATGCCTTGCGCATACTTTCTATTGCATCAGAAGTGTTTTCTGCAAAATTAATAGGCATCGAACAATGCAGGGTTTCCACACCTAATTCACTGTGAATATCTGAATGGAGCACTGTGATATCACTGTATCCTGCAATCCATTTCGGGTTTTCCATAAATTTAGAAAAATCAAGTCCATCCACAATACGTACTGTTCCATAACCGCCGCGTGCACTAATAATAGCTTTCACATTAGGGTTGTTTAATAATTGATTCATGCCCTCAATTCGTTCATTATCGGTCCCGGCATATTGATGATGACTCTTAAAAAGATTCTCAGCGAACACAACTTTTAGTCCCCAACGCTCAAATAAATCAATGGCAGGCTGAAGTTCTTCGAGACTGATTTTGCGTGCCGGAGCAGCGATAGCAATGGTGTCGCCTTTGCTAAGGTAATTCGGTGTAATCATACATTAAAAATAATAAATAAAAAGTGACTTGAAATAATTAATTTTGCAAAATTCTTTTTCGTCTGCGAAAATACTAAAAAAACATCGTTTGTTGAACATACTATGAAAAAATTTAATCGAACAACAGTAACTTCTGCCTTGCCTTATGCCAACGGACCCGTTCATATTGGGCATCTTGCGGGTGTTTATATCCCTGCCGACATTTATGTACGCTATTTGCGCATGAAGGGCGAAGACGTGATTTTTATCGGAGGCTCTGATGAACACGGCGTGCCAATCACCATCAAAGCTAAGAATGAAGGGGTGACTCCACAAGAAGTTGTGGACAAATATCACAATATTATAAAGAAATCATTCGAGGAGTTTGGTATTACTTTCGATGTGTATTCACGCACTTCGAATAAAATACATCATGAAACAGCTTCTGAATTCTTTCAAACACTATTTAATAAAGGTGAATTTGTGGTGAAAACTTCTGCGCAACTCTATGATGAAGTGGAGAAACAATTCTTAGCCGATAGATATGTGACAGGCACTTGCCCACATTGCAATAACGACAAAGCATACGGGGATCAATGCGAAAAATGTGGCACATCTTTAAATGCTACTGATTTAATAAATCCGCGCTCTGCCCTGAGTGGTAATGTTCCTATCATGAAAGAGACGAAACATTGGTATCTGCCTTTAGATAAATATGAAGATTGGCTTCGGAAATGGATTTTAGAAGAGCACAAAGAATGGAAACCCAATGTTTATGGTCAGTGCAAATCATGGATAGACCAAGGATTGCAAGCACGCGCCGTAACCCGCGATTTGGATTGGGGTGTGAAAGTCCCTGTGGAGGATGCTGAAGGCAAAGTGCTCTATGTTTGGTTCGATGCACCTATTGGTTATATTTCTGCCACCAAAGAGTGGGCTGAAAACTTAAATGCAGCCAATAAGGCTCAACATATTGACAAAACCGTTGATTGGGAAACGTATTGGAAGAAAAAAGATACCCGTCTGATACATTTTATCGGCAAAGACAATATCGTGTTTCATTGTATCATATTCCCTGCCATGCTCCATGCTGAAGGGAGTTATATCCTTCCAGACAGTGTTCCTGCCAACGAATTTTTGAATTTGGAAGGCGACAAGATTTCCACATCGCGCAATTGGGCAGTGTGGCTTCACGAATACTTGATTGATTTCAAAGACAAGCAGGATGTGTTGCGTTATGTACTTACAGCCAATGCCCCCGAAACGAAAGATAATGATTTTACGTGGAAAGATTTTCAAACAAAGAACAATAGCGAATTGGTTGCCATATTGGGGAACTTCGTGAATCGTGTCATGGTCCTTACACAAAAATATTACGATGGTAGGGTTCCGGAACGAAGAAATGAGTTGCCTATTGAAAATTCTTTTAGAGCTTCACTACATACATTTAGAGATAAAATTGAAGAGGATCTCGACAACTTTAAATTCCGAGATGCATTATCAACCATGATAAGTTTAGCTCGTTATGGCAATAAATATTTAGCTGAGACCGAACCATGGAAAATTTTTAAGGAACAACCCGAAAGAGTTAAGACAATCTTGAATATCGGTTTGCAGATTTGTGCTAATATTGCAATCCTTATGGAACCTTTTCTTCCATTCACTTCGGAAAAGTTAAAGAATATGCTTAATTTGAAGAATAAAAAATGGTCGGATGCATGTATAATTTTTGATTTATTAGAGGCAGGACATCAATTGAATAAACCTGAATTATTATTCGAACTAATTGAGGATAAAATTATCGAAGATCAAATCGAAAGGCTCAACAGCACCAAAGAACAAAATAAAATGACCGAGACAACAATAACACCTGCAAAGCCTGATATAACTTACGAAGATTTTGCCAAGCTGGATATTCGTACAGGCACTATACTTGCTGCCGAGAGAGTCCCCAAGACCGACAAACTTCTGAAACTTACGGTGGATACCGGCATAGACAAACGCACCGTGGTGTCCGGCATCGCCGCAAACTATGACACTGACAAGATTATCGGACAGAAAGTAACCATATTGGTCAACCTTCAGCCCAAGATGCTACGCGGCATTCAATCCCAAGGGATGATACTGATGGCAGAAAACAGCCAAGGCGAATTGTGTTTTGTGCATCAAGAAAAAGATTTTGAAAATGGGGCTTTGGTGAAGTAGGGGGTAG
>CAIWVT010000271.1 GCA_903916135.1 uncultured bacterium | reverse complement strand
TATAATTGATTCAAATTAAAAAATAATTGGCACCGATAAAAATATAATGGGTGCCGATTAAATAATAATTGACGCCGATTAAAAAATAATAGGCTCTGATAAAATAATAATTGGTGCCAATAAATAAATAATTGGTGTTGTAAAAAATATATTTGGTACCGAGTAAACATTTCTTGAAGTTAAAGAAATATTTTATGGAGCCATGGAAAATATTCTTGATGTCGAGAAGAAATTCCTTGACGCTAAATAAAAACATTTTCATGACAAAAAATTATTTTTTCAACATTTTGCAAGAATAAAAAAACATTTATTATATTTGCAGCAAATTTATGAACGAATAATTTTATTATAGAAAAAATATAAACAAAAATTTTAAGGATTATGAAACATGATGATTATTTTCCATACACAGTTGCAGAGCAACGCGCATGGGCAGTTCGATATAAAGCAAATCTGCCTACTTATGCCACATTGTATGGCTATTCAGAGGAAAGGGTTACGCAATTGAAAGCCTTTTGCGATGTCATAATTAACGGAATTGATGCTGCCGAATTGGCTAAGGCAGCCGCCAAACAAAAAATCAAAGACAAGAATAAAGCCATAAAAGACAGCATGGCTGAACTTCGTCCGGAAATCAAAATTCAAAAAGCAAGCACAGTTTACACTCAGGGAATCGGCGCAGCTTTGGGAATTGTTGGAAGCGAAACCAACTTCGACCCAACAACCGTAAAAACAAAAGTTTATTTGGAAAAACACCTAATGGTGTGCAGATAAAATTTAGACTTAAACACACCGAAGGTGGAAATATTTATTGCAAACGAGGCAGTGAAACAGAATTTACATTTCTAAAACGTGTAACACATCCTCACTCAATTGACACGCGTCCCAACAAGGATGGAGCTGCTTCCGAAGAACGCTTTTATTATGTCTATCTCGTTTTGAAGGATGAAGAAATCGGCAAACGTTCGGATATTGCTACGATTCTTTGTTGATAGGCTGATAGATTTTTTGCCTATAAACCTATTAGAAGTCGGAGTCTCAAGGGGAAAAAATACCATCAGGAATTGACATTGGGATTGGGTGGGATTTTTTTTTATTTATTTTCGGATTGATTGAATATTTTTTACTATATTTGTAAAAAAATATTGGCTATGCTAACAAAAGAAAAAATTCATCAAACCATTGACACTTTGCCCGACAATTTGACGATAGATCAGGTCATAAACGAAATGATACTTTTAGATAAAATCGAACAAGGCATCAACGATGCGAATCAAGGAAAAGTCTTCACTACCGAAGAAGCTAAAGTTAAGTTGAAGAAATGGTTAAAGTAGTTTGGACCCAACGAGCATTGTATGATTTGGAAGACATCGGAGAATATATCTCAAAAGATTCCATCAAATATGCAAAGCTAACTTTAGAAAAGCTAATGGATACGGCTGCTTTGATCGCGAAAAATCCGCTAATAGGCAGAATAGTTCCTGAGTCAAATGATGTGTCAATTAGGGAAGTTATTAAGGGCAGTTACAGAGTGATATATCAAATTCGTGAGGAGCACTCTGTATTTATTTTAACTGTTTTCCACAGTGCACGATTATTATCTGATGGTAATTTGTAAAAAAATACTATCTTTGCATTGAAAAATCCGTTTCCAATGAAAAAAATATATGTGTTTGTACTTAAGTCCTTTGTCGGTCCGATGGTATTTACATTTTTTATTGCTGTGTTCATTTTGTTGATGCAGTTTCTGTGGAAATATGTGGACGACATCGTGGGCAAGGGTTTCGAGTGGTACACCATTCTGCAATTGATGTTCTATGCTTCTGCCACGTTTGTGCCTTTGGCGTTGCCGTTGGCGGTGCTGTTGGCGTCGCTGATGACCTTCGGGAATTTGGGCGAACATTATGAGTTGGTGGCGATGAAAGCCGCGGGTATCTCGTTTCGCCAAGCGATGTTTCCTTTGTTGCTGTTCATTGTGCTGCTGAGCGGAATGGCTTTGTATTTCTCCAATTATGTGCTTCCCATCGTCAACCTGAAATATGGGACGCTGCTGTTTGATATACGCGAAAAGAAACCCGCGCTGAACATCAACGAGGGGGTGTTTTATAGCGAGTTGCAGGGATATGTGATACGTGTGGGCAAAAAAGATAAGGACGGGGTGACGATTCGCGATGTGATGATTGCCGACCATACGGAGGATATGGGCAACATCAACGTGACCGTGGCGGACAGCGGCAGGATGGAAACGATGGGCAAAAAGCCGCCGATATTGGTGTTTACTTTATACCACGGCTATAACTATTATGAGCCGAGTTCGCACCCGAATGATGCCATCACCAAGCCGATGCAGCGCACCAAATTTGACGAGGAGACGCGCCGCATTGATTTGTCGGAGTTGAATATGATTAAGAGCAAAGAGGATTTGTTTAAGGATAATTATCAGATGCTGAACCTGTCGCAGCTTTCGCACGAGAAGGATACCTTGGTGATGAAGTATGTGGAGCGGCAGGCGCAGGCATACGATTATTATTTGAAGAGCTTTCATTATTTCAATACGATAGATTCTTCGAAATATGATAAGAAAAAAGATACGGTGAAGCTAAAGGACGTGTTTATTACGAATTTTACGAAGGGCGAGCAAAAGAAGTTTGTTGAAATTGCGTTGAACAGTGCGCGCAGTGTGTCGCAGCAAACAGAATATATAGAGAAGGAATTGGACGTGAAGCGCGAAGTGATAGCGCGCTACAACATCGAATGGAATCGGAAGTTCACCTTGAGCATCGCGTGTTTAATCCTGTTTTTCATCGGGGCACCCTTGGGGGCAATAATCCGCAAAGGCGGCTTGGGGCTGCCTGTGGTTTTTTCCACTTTGTTGTTCATCATCTTTCATGTGATATCGATGATGGGCGAAAAGTCGGCGCGCGAGGGCGTATTGTCGGCGGCGCAAGGGATGTGGTTGGCGTTGTGGATATATTTGCCCGTTGGAATTTTGCTGATGTATAGCGCCACCACGGATTCGAAGGTGTTGAATTTGGAATGGTGGAATCTTATTATAAAAAAACTGTGGAAAAGAGAAAAAAAACATATCAAACCCTAAATAATTAAGCCTATGAATATATTGCAAATTTGTAACAAATCACCCTATCCTCCCAAAGAGGGTGGACCGATTGCTATGCATAATCTCGCCATAGGTTTGATGTTGCAGAACCATAAAGTGGATATTTTGGCAATGAACACGCATAAATTTCATGTTGATGTGGACAATTTGCCTGTGGATTATCGCCACAAAACCAACTTCACGACCGTTTATATTGATACGAGAATAAAGATAATGGATGCGTTCCTGAATTTGTTTACGTCCAAGTCCTATCATGTGCAGCGTTTTGAATCGTTAGAGTTTACAGAGACATTAAAGTATCTGCTGAAGAGCAAGAATTTCGATATAGTGCAGCTCGAAACCATTTATGTGGCGCCCTATTTGGCTACGATTCGCAAATATAGTAATGCGAAAATAGTGTTGCGTTCGCATAATATGGAACATCTGATTTGGAATCGTTTTGCGCAAACCATCAAGAACCCCATTAAACGGAATTATCTTTTTTATTTGGCGAAGAAGTTGGAGAATTTTGAGAAGGAAGTGTTTGCCCAAGTGGACGGCATCGCGACTATCACGAATGTAGATACCGATTATATAAAGAGTTTGGGAATAACGACACCTATTGTTACGGTTCCTTTTGGATTGGATTTCGCGAAATGTATGTGTAAACCTACTTTGACGGATACGCCATCGTTTTTCCATTTGGGTTCTATGGATTGGATGCCGAATCAGGAGGGGATAAAATGGTTTTTGAAGGATTGTATGCCCGAAATTGCGAAAAGATTTCCGAACAACGTTGTATATTTGGCGGGACGTAATATGCCGTCGTGGGTGTCGAGCTTTAGTTTTTCGAACCTAAACGTGGTGGGCGAGGTGGATGATGCCTCAGAGTTTATGAACGCGAAAAACATCATGTTTGTTCCGCTATTGTCAGGGAGTGGCGTTCGGGTGAAGATTATTGAAGGCATGGCATTGGGAAAAACTATTATTTCCACGTCAATAGGTGCCGAAGGTATAAATTTTACCGATGGGAAAGACATTCTCATCGCTAACACACCGGAAGAATTTGTAGAGAAATTTCAATTGTGTATAGAGAATGTGGAATTATGCCGTACCATTGGTCAAAATGCACGTAAGTTGATTGAAAATGAATATGATATTTCGGCAACGACGAAGAATTTATTAACTTTGTACAATCAAATTTTGATTAAATAAACGTAGAAATAGAAACATTTGAGTGACTTTTTAGAAAGATTTTTGATTTTTTTGACGTCTATCTCATTTTTTTTTCTTTATTTTGAAGTCTGAAATTATTAAACAGTATAGAAAACACACAGCATGAAACTTTTTGTTTTATTATCGAGAGTACCCTATCCGCTTGAAAAAGGCGATAAGTTGCGTGCGTTTCATCATATCCGTTGCTTGTCGAAACATCATGAGATACATCTTTTTTGTTTAAACGACACCGATTTGCACCCACTCGCGATTGAAGAGCTTGAAAAGTATTGCAAATCTATCACCATCGTCCGCATGAAGAAGCTGAGCATCTATTGGGGCTTGTTGCGGGCGTTGTTTAATGGATTGCCCTTTCAGGTGGGATTTTTCTATCATCCTTTCATCAAAAAGAAGATAGAAGCGAAAATCGCTAAGATACAACCCGACCATATTTTCTGTCAGTTGATACGCGTTGCGGAATATGTGAAAGGCATCAACATCCCGAAAACCTTGGATTATCAAGATGTGTTTTCGAAAGGAGCCGAACGTATGTCTGCCGATTCTTCTTTCTTTATGGAACTCATCCTGAAGATTGAAGCCAAACGCATCAAGAAATACGAACGCGATATCTTTGATTATTTCAACAACAAAATCATTATCTCCACACCCGACCGCGATGCCATTGACCATCCCGAAAACGAACGCATCCACGTGATTCCGAATGGCGTTGACATGAACTTCTTTTGCCCTGCGGAATCGAAACCGCATTATGATGTTTTGTTTACGGGCAATATGGCGTATCCACCCAACGTGAACGGTGTGGAATTCTTAGTGAATCAGATTCTACCCGAATTAAAGAAATATCGTCAGGACATAAAGATTTTGATTGCAGGCGCCACTCCCAACAAACGCGTGATGCGTTTGGCAACCGATGGCGTCACCATCAGTGGATGGGTGAAAGACATCAGAACGTGTTATTGCGACGCAAAAATTTTTGTGGCTCCGATGCAAATCGGCACAGGTTTGCAGAACAAATTATTGGAAGCAATGGCGATGAAATTGCCGTGTATCACCTCAGGATTGGCAAATAATGCGCTGTTTGCGACGGAAGACGTGGAGATTTTGGTGGGATATTCGCCCGACGACTACGCAAAAAAGATCATTATGCTGCTCGAAAACGCAGAAACCTACAATCGGATAGCTCAAGCAGGTTTTCTGTTAGTAAAAAATAATTACAATTGGGAAATCCAAGTTGAGAAAATCCATAGGCTTATTATTCAAGCCGTTTAAGTAAAATTTGATTCGATTTTGTGTATAAAAACCTTGGTTTTTTAGGTGCTTTTTTATGTCGAAAAAAAAATAAATGAAAAAAACATTTATTTTATTGATTGTTAGTAATAAAAAGTTCGTACATTTGTAAAAAATTAAACCACTTAAAAAATTAATTATCGAATTATGAAAATTTACGCAGGAAATCTTCACTATGGTATGACCGAAGATGATTTACAAAAACTATTTGAAGAGTACGGACAAGTTGGTTCTGTTAAAGTAATTACAGACAAATATTCAGGCAGAAGTAAAGGTTTCGGCTTTGTAGAAATGGAAGATGATTCCGAAGCTGAACATGCAATTGAAGAACTCAACGGTCAAGACATTAAAGGAAGAGCTATTACCGTTAATCAATCAATTGAAAGAAAAGAAGGCGAATTTGGCAACAGAGGCGGCAACAACAGAAGAGACAATTTTAGAAGAAACGACAGAGACTAATTAGTTTTTGTTTTTACATACTTACTATTTCTTATTCAGTTCTTGTATGATGTAGAAAAGGCGATCGAGAGGTCGCCTTTTTTGTTTAGTACCAATCAATGATTTTGTATTGCTTGCGATAGCTGTTTTCGATTTCCATCAATACATCGCGTATTTGATTTAGTTTCTCTAAAGATGTATGGTCGAAGGATACATCTGCAAGTTGGATTTCCTTTTCAGTGATAATGTCATTGTGGAATCTTTGGAGATAGTTAAGCAAATAGGTTTCTTCGTGGTCGCAGGCTTGTTGCTTGGATTTCAGAAACTGCAAGATGCGCAATCCATCCACTTTCTCACAACAGGATTTGCGGAAGAGATTCAGGCTTTTAAAGTTCTTGCGAAGCGGCTCCCAAATACTTTCAGCCGAAAACGTCTCAGATAGAAATGCCGACATAGGCGTGTCAACATCCGAAAGAAAAAGCGAATCAAAGCGTTGAAAGGTGGTTTCTATCTCGTCAAAAAGATGATAGGCATACATGGGATAGCTCTCCCAATCGTTTTGTTTGCCCTTGATGAGTTGGGGACCTGTACCGAAAAATACTCTATCGGAATAACGAGTGGCAGGGTAGGTGGCTTCTTCGTTCCAAACAATCACGGAGCCGTACTTCCGTATCTTCTGTAAGAAATAAAAATCTTCGCCACTCAATTTCGGACTCATGCCGGCAATGGCGCGATAAACACTCACAGGAACTGCCATCGATGAACCCAAAGCCGAGAAGCAATACGGATTTTTGATGCGCCATAGATTGATGGCATAATACCGCATGTAAATCTCATAGCGCAAGAGCGACCGATCAAGAACAGCATCTCCTGTAAGTTTATGATAATAGGGCATCGCGACAGCAGCAGCCTTTTGATGCTCTTGAAATGCATCAACAATGCTTTCGGCAAAGCCTTCGTTAAAGAGTGTATCGGCATCCATGCTCACAATAATATCAGCGTCGCAAGCGATATCCGATATATAATCCATCACCGTTTTACGCGCCCATCCCACACCATGCTTTTTACCCATCCATCCTTTTCCTGCTGATGAATAATCCATAATAGTTATAGGTAGCTTGGTATATCCGTTAAGGAAATCCAAGGTCAGCGCATTATTTTCACATATAGATTTCTTTTCGGGATTGTTTCTGAACTCCTCAGGTTGATTGACACATAGCACCACCTGTATCTGTTTATAACTTTGCTGCTCGATACATGTCAAGCATAGCGGAAGCGTGTGCAATTCATCCATCACGGGGATGGCGAAATAGAGGGTGGGTTTGGGAGGCATGGAGGTTTTCTTAATGAAAAATGAAAAATTAAAAATGAAAAATGGGGGAGTGGATTGTTGGATTGTTGGATTGTTGGATTGTTGGATTGTTGGGTTGTTATATATTCAGCTTGTCAAACTACAAAAAAAATTATAGTAATTATGAAAATACCATTTACCATCTACTATATACCATTTACTATATACCATTTACCATTTACCATACACCACCTCCCTTTTACCAACTACTTCCCCCGCCGCCGCCAAAGCCTCCGCCCGAGAAACCGCCGCCCGAAAAACCACTGCCGCCACTGCCTCCCCATGAGGAAAACGACGAACCACCGCCGCTCCATCCGCTTCTCGACGTGGAGTTGGTGGCGATGTGTGCATAATTCATGTTCGAATTGATTTGATGCATAGAACTGATGACCAAATTGGCAAACAGCAAGGTATTGAAGTTGGTCGTCTTGTCGCTCACGAACCACGACGGCGACTCGGTGACCAAAGTATCGAACTTCGCTGCCCATTCTTTCCCTTGACCCATCACGATGGCGTAGGATAGGGTTTGATAAAAGTATTGAGGGTTTTCCTTCAATATCTCGCTAAGGCGTGGCAGTTCGGCACGCTTGATAAATTCGTAGAAACCGTGAGCCTGTGCATGCACTTTGGCGCCATAAGGTCCGCGTTTGGGCATGATATGTCCAAAAACGCGCAACATGGCGAAGATGGAGGTAAAACATATCACCACTTCCCAAAAATTGAGATCGTATTTCATCGCCATCACCGTGCCAAGGATTAAAGCGACGATGGACAACAGCATCAAAAACCTACCGAAGGCGATAGTGCCGGGCTTATAGAAGTTTCGATTTTTGGCATCGGCTAAAAGTTCACGCTCGGCGGTGTTCATTGTTATATAATAGCTATTTTTCAGCGAGCTAATCTTCACCGTGTCGCCCGATTTGAACAAACGTTGAAACATCGTCAGCTCATAATTTTTGGCAAAGGGAGGCAGGTTCATCAACTTGGTGAGTTCATAGTCGGTTTCGTGGGTCAGGGGGTTGGTAAACTCCTTTATCGTCAGATAACCATAGCCCGCCCAATAGAAAATCAGGGCAACCAAGTCGCGCTTCTGCAATTTGTTATCCCACAACAGACCAACTTCCGCCGGAGTAACTTCCGCAGGAGGATAATAGCTCACCACCACCGTCTCCTTAGTATCGCGACCGATGAAATACCAAATGATAAGCAGCAAAATCAAGAAAAGAAAAGGAATTATCAGCAGGAAATTGTTGGTCCACAGCAATTCAATTTTCAACCATAGGGTTCCCACCGACAGATAGGAACGAGGAAATTCGGCGTAAAGAATAGCACTTTGTTGAGGCATCAAACCGCGGGGTAGTGTGCCTATGATTGTATTGCCAACTCGTTTGATGGTGATGGATTGGTTCTTTGCCACTTCATCATCGGTTGAGATACTATAGAAAAGAAAGGGAAATGAGGTCTCTTCAGAGAATTTGATGGAGAAACTTGCCGAACAAATGGGTTCGTCCATCAAAGAGGTGAGGGGATAGCTCATCGCGAAGTTGCCGGCTTTGGTATGGATAATATCAAATATATCGTATTCAATACTATAAATAGAATCTTTTTTAGTTGCTGTGGAATTAAAATCAACAATATAGTTCATGTCTTGCCAATCCGTACGTATATTGGGGCTTGGTTCTGCATCAATGTTTTTAACTATGAGTTTGGTTTTATTACCGAGTAAAGCATAATAAGGAACCTCATATCTCCGAGTGGTGTACATGCGCCAATCTTTTGGATACACATAGCGTATTTCGGTATAGAAATTATTGTTAGCATCCTTGTTATTTGCAAAGGTGATTTTATAGATTTGTTTCACATGCACCACGCCATTTTTCTGTACGGTCAACTCCGTGTTGAAGTCTTTTATCACATAATTTTTGGCGTAGATATCATAAGGAACCATCTTTTGAGAAATATTAGAGCCATGCAACTTCACTTTAAAATCTATCTGAGGACAATACTTGGCAGCGATATTGAGCTTGGGCGCATAGCTGTTCTCTTTGTAATCGCAATGCACATCATAAAACACTGGGCTTTTGTTCTCAAAAAAACCGATATGCTGACGCGTATAATGGATGGTTGTATCAATGATAAGCTTGAACGCAAAACTCTCCACGGGTTCTTTCATGTCGCTGTTGAGCATATTCCAATTGATTTCTGCCAAATTTTCTTTGAAAGAGTAGGCGCCCCACACGCGATAGTTGAACACAAATTCGTAGGTGCCTAACATGGGCGTGTTGGATTCCACTTTTATGTTTTTGCTGTCGCCAAAAGCTTGCGAGGTGAAAGTCAAATCCTTCTCACCCCCAACAACGCGAGTGCCCGAGAAGTTTTCTATGAAGATATTCTCCCTACTTTTCGTTGTATTTTCCTCTTCCGATAGTGTATTGCCGAAATAGCGCGTGAACGCATAAGTAGGATTCACAAAAGTGACCACATAACGTTCCGTAACGTTCAACGAAGCATCTTTGTTCATCTTCACAGTGGTGTTGTAGCTCTTGACAAAAAACTGATTTGCCATTTCTTCGATGGGGATGTCGGTACTTTTGAAATACGACAAGGGGAAACGAACCGCCAAGGTGATGCCTTCGTTTGCGTTCAAGATTTTGATGCTTCTTCCCGAGATGCCTTCGGGCGAAATGTCCATCGTAACATTGCTTTCTTTTGAACCTTCCCTGCCCGTGAACGCCAAAACGTCGGCACTTGCCAATTTTATTTTCGAAGGGAAGTGGACATGAAAGGCAACGTTCTCAATTTTTGTATCCCAATTGTGCCCAACCATATTCCAAAAGAATTCCGTTGTGCGGCTGAAGCTGTTGAGCGCGCCCCACACGGTATATTTCACCACGTAGGTTTGATTGCCGCTCACATAATTGTTGGCATTTCCAATTTTTATGACGATGAAGTCGCCCTCTTTGGTGGTCGAAAACTCAAAGCCTTCCACGCTAATGTTTTTCACGTAGGTTTCGTAATAGGGGCTATAATCGCCACGCTTCGCCCTGTTGGCAGTGTCCAAACGCGTCTGTTTGTAGCGGAAAGGTATCTTCCGAACGATGCCATGACGGGATTCGGAAAAGGTGAGCGCGATGCTCTCTTTCACATCGAAGGAACCGTTAGCGTTGATGTTCACATCCACCGTATAGTTGTGGATAACAAAAGCCTCTTGCCCCATAGCCGCAAGGCTAAAGACAACAGCAGCGATTAGAAAAACGATTTTTTTCATACGATTACATTAAGATAATTTGACTTGTATAACGGTTTTTTCCAGATAGGCAATCTCGAAAAAGGGCACCGCTTTGTAGCCCGACACTTTGGCGAAAACAAGCCCGGGAAACGACTCCACCAAGGTGTTATAGTCACGAACAACGGCATTATAATAGCGCCTCGACATTTGAATTTGGTCTTCAATTTCAATCAAAGAATTTTGTAGATTGATAAAGCTTTTATCAGCTAAGAGTTCGGGATAATTTTCTACCACAACGAATAAATTCTTCAACAGAGAAGTGATTTCATTTCCTGCTTTAGCCTTTTCTTGGGTGTTGACTGCCCCGTCGAATTGCGAGCGCTGTGTGGCGATGTTCTCAAACAGCTCGCGCTCATGTTTGGCGTAGCCTTTCACAATCTCAACCAAGTTGGGCAACAAATCAAACCGACGTTTGAGCTGCACATCCACATCACTTTCCGCGCCATGCACCTTATTGGTGAAGCGAACGAAGCTATTGAAATAAACTATCCACAAAACAAGGAGCAACGCCACTATGCTAATCAAAATATACCATATCATATTATTGCCTCCATTTCTGCACAGCTTTATACCATAAATCTTTATATTCGATACCTCGTTCCAAAGTATAATCGTTATCCGTAAGCGGATTCCATGTCTTGGCAAAAACCAAGGTAATCGAAATCATGTTTTGGTCTTCGCCATAATACCATGTCTCGTTGCTCGCCGAACGAAATACATTGATGGGCGAGCCAAAGATAACGTAAATAATACCTCGGTCGGTCTTCCATCCATCCGTATAGGAGGTGAAATAGCGGTTGGCATCCTGCACCCGATTATAATAGGTGCGTATCAGCTCCCGCGCCCTGTCGGGGTTGCCTGCCTTTTCCAACCAAAATGCATCCATCACCACCTTGGTGTTCTTCGCGCTGCTCAAATCCAAATATTCGGTCTTGGTGGTGATATAATGCAAGGGCAACAACATCTGCTCTAAGGAAGTGATTTCGGGGAAGTCGTCCGCAAAGCGATACAAACTGAAGCCTTCTTTTTGCGAGGTGTCGGTTTGGAAATGATAAATCCCTTGGCTATTTAACGAGAGCATATCGGTCGTGCCGTTGGATACGGTAACCGTAAAGACACTGTCAGCCACAAAGCTCATCGGTCTGTTTGCCGATAGGGTATAGGGTGGCTCGGCGATGGGGAAGCTCCTATTGAAATACTTTACGTAGAGTTTTTGAATGCTTGCGTCGCGACAAACAATGCGGAAACGTTCGCCCTTGTTGATATAGCTTTCCACAAAAGGGACATTGTTTTCGTGAACCATCAAAAAGCTGTTCCGACTCAGATTCTGCCTGCTCGACACGTAGAGATACTTCGTCGTACTGTATTTCTTGCCCAAATCGGTTAGCGTAAACGCGATGGTATAGAAGGTATGGTCATGAATAGGGATGCTGAGGCTGTCGAAAATCTCCACAGTGGTGTTGAAATGAGTGGAATCAATGAAGTTTACGGTGGCAGAGTCTAAAAGTTTCTTCAAATCATAGCTCTTATACAATTCATAGTTGATTTTGTACTTCGCAAAGAAATAATTTTTCTTGATGTCTTTTTGAAAGAACAAGGCTTGGGAGTTAAATTTAAAATACACCTTGCATGTGGACGAATCAGGTGTGAATCCCGAAATGCTTAGGTTGAAATTCTTCGCCAAATTCACATAATTGGAAGATATATTGGTGAAACTGATTTTCGAAGGATTGTAGCAAGCCGTCATCCCCAATAAAACAGCTATCAACACAAGGCTTCCGAAACCGCCAAAGCGGAAACGATTACTATATTTTTTTGTAGATAAATAGGTAGTGTAGCATTTCATCATGATTCCGAAGTTTCGTTAGTTTCTGTGGTAGCATCGTCACCTATCATAAATATTTCAGGAAGATTCTTGGCAGTTTTAGCGCCCAATTGCCTAAGCTTATCCACCTTTCCTATCAAGTTGCCACTGCCCGAATACAATTTGCCGCTTGCCTCTTTATAGGTCTTTTGCACAGTGTCTAACTGATTGCCCATCTTCTTCAAATCATCCACCAATCCAACGAATTTGTCATAGAGTTTCCCGCCTTCCGTAGCTATTTCTATCGCATTTTGGGTTTGTTTTTCCCGTTTCCATATTGATTCTATGGTTTTCAAAGTCGCCAACAACGTGGAGGGACTCACGATAACCACCCTGCGATCCCATGCATAATTAAACAGTTCCAAATCTGTTTGCACGGCGATGCTAAACGAGGATTCTATCGGCATAAACATCAACACAAAATCGGGCGAATTAATTGCGTCGGCATGGGCATAGCTTTTATCGCTCAATCCTCGGACATGCCCTTTGATAGAATCCACATGCAGTTTGATGTAGCGGTCTTTTTCCTCTGCCGTATCCCCATTCACATATTGCTCGTATGCTTTCAGCGACACTTTGGAGTCAATCACGATATGTTTGTTTTCGGGCAGTTTCACTATCACGTCGGGGCGTATCATTTCCCCCTCCTCGTTGCGTGTGGTGAACTGCGTTTCATATTCCATCCCTTTGGTCAATCCCGAACGTTCCAAGATTCTTTCCAAAACAAACTCGCCCCAATTACCTTGTTTCTTCGTGTCGCCTTTCAGTGCTTTGGTCAGGTCGTTCGCCTCCTTCGATATGTTGAGATTCAAATCCTGCAGCTTTTTCAGTTCCGCTTTCAAATCGGTTTGGTCTTTGATGCCTTTCTCGTAGGTCTCATGCACTTGTTTTTCGAAGGCAGTGATTTTTTCTTTCAGCGGATTCAAGATGTCCGATATGTTTTTCTGATTCGATAGGGTGAAATCCGTCGTGTTTTGTTTCAAAATCTTTCCTGCCAAGTTCTCAAATTCCGTCAGAAACTTCTTCGAGATGTCTTCCACCTCTTGTTTCTGCTGCGCAAGTTTATCCGTCAGACTCAAATTTTGCTCTTCCGCCTTTGCCAATTTGCTGCCCAATTGAAAATTCTTCTCCCTTTCGGTGATAAGTTGTTGTTCCAAGTCCGCGATATGCTGTTTCAGCAGCTCCATCTTCTCCATTTCCAAGCGTTGCAGGCTTGCCAAATCCGAAGTTTTCTCCATCATGCCGCGTTCTGCCTCCTGAAGTTTGACTTTCTGTTGATTTATTTTCGCATTTTGCAAAAGCCAACCAAGGATGATTCCACTTAAAAGTGAAACAATTACGAACAAAATAAGGGTAAGAGTCATAACAATAATTTTAAGGTGTAAATTTAAACAAAACTCATGAGAATGAACCCAATTATCTGATAATATTTATTTTTTTGCTCTCAGGGTGATGACCGTTATCTCCGGTCGGGTGCCTATCCTGCCCGCGAAACCGCTGTATGCCAAGCCGGGATTCACATAGATTTGTTGCCCGCCCTGCTGATACAATCCGTACCATTCATGATACTTAAACATCGAAGGACTCACCTGAAACAGTTCACAAATCAACGCCAACTGCATCGCATGAGTGTGTCCCGAAAGGGTTAGCCCTATGTCGGTCTTGCCCACTATCTCATTTTCCCACAAATCAGGATCGTGCGACAACAAGAC
>CAIWVT010000270.1 GCA_903916135.1 uncultured bacterium | reverse complement strand
CCCGCCACCGAAGGCATCGTCATGATAGGCGAAATTGGCGGTGGCATGGAAGCAGAAGCTGCTTATTGGATTAAAGAACACGGCACCAAGCCCGTTGTTGGATTCATAGCCGGACGCACCGCTCCCAAAGGACGCACCATGGGACATGCAGGCGCCATCATCGGGGGAAAAGCCGACACAGCCGACGCTAAAATAGAAATATTAACTCATTGCAACATTGCCGTGGTGGATTCACCCGCGACGATTGGTGAGAAAATGAAAAGTCTTTTATAAACTACTAACCTATTCACGATGAACTTACACGAATATCAATCAAAAGAATTACTAAAAAAAAATGGCGTTGATGTGGCAGAAGGTATTGTTGCCAACACAGTGGAAGAAGCTGTGGCTGCTGCCAAAGTGATGCAAGAACGCACCAAACGCAATGAAGTTATTGTAAAAGCCCAAATACATGCAGGCGGTAGAGGCAAAGGGGGCGGCATCAAATTGGCGCGCAACCTCGACGAAGTGAAAGAAAAAGCCGGAGCCATTTTGGGGATGCAACTCATCACACCGCAAACTTCCGCTGTAGGAAAAAAAGTAAATAAAGTCTTCATTCAGGAAGATGCCTATTACGATGGTCCTTCAAAAATAAAAGAATTTTATATCAGCATTTTGCTGAATCGCAACACCTCTAAAAACATCATCATGTATTCCACCGAAGGCGGCATGGAGATAGAGCTGATAGCTGAAAAAACGCCCCATCTCATCTTCACCGAAGAAGTGGACCCTTATTTGGGATTGCAAGATTATCAGTGCCGCACCATCGCTTTCAACCTGAAAGTGGAAGGCGTCGCTTTTGGCAATATGTTGAAGTTTTTGAAAGGTTTGTACAAAACCTACATCGCTATTGACGCGGCTTTGGTCGAAATCAACCCCGTGTTGAACACCACCGACGACCGCATCCTTGCTGTGGATGCCAAAGTGCGTCTCGACGACAATGCCCTTTTCCGTCATCCCGATTTGCTCGCCATGCGCGACCTAACGGAGGAAGATCCCACGGATGTGGAAGCCGGCAACAACAAATTGAATTATGTGAAACTCGATGGCAACGTGGGCTGCATGGTCAACGGAGCCGGACTCGCCATGGCTACCATGGACATCATCCAATTGGCAGGTGGCGAGCCCGCTAACTTCTTGGATGTGGGCGGTACAGCAAATGCCGAACGTATCGAAAAAGCATTTCAAATCATTTTGAAAGACCCCAACGTGAAAGCCATTTTGGTGAACATCTTTGGTGGCATTGTTCGTTGCGACCGCGTGGCACAAGGCATAGTGGGCGCTTACAAATCTATCGGCAACATCCCCGTGCCTATCATCGTACGTTTGCAAGGCACCAATGCCGTCGAAGCCAAACAACTCATAGAAGCTTCGGGCTTAAAAGTCCATTCAGCCATACAACTGCAAGAAGCTGCTGACTTGGTAACAATGTTGGTGAAGTAATTTTAGGGGTTTAGCTATTTGCTTTTAGACTTTAGCCGAAATAACAGCGAAGGCTTCACTTTCCGTGAAGCCTTCGCTATTTATTGGGGTAGGGCAGAGGATGCTGATGACACAGATTTTCTATGATTCAAAATCATTATTGTCCGGTTAAATAATATT
>CAIWVT010000269.1 GCA_903916135.1 uncultured bacterium | reverse complement strand
TATCAAAAATCAATTGGCTGAACTGAAATTGAAAAGACGTAGAAAAGAACATGCGGCTTGATATATTAAATAGGCTGAAAACTAAATAGATATAAACGACTTAGGCGCAGCCTAAGCCGAACGGGGTTTTCCTTTTCAACAACGCAGGGAAGCCGCACAGCAGTAAGCCGTAAAACGTCATCGCAAATATTATTATGACAAGAAAACAACAATTAGATAATGAAATTTCAAAGATTTGGAATATTTACCTTATTGGTAAAGAATGCTTTGACTATGCCCGTTATCTATTTAATCCGAGGACTAAACTTGAAAAACAATATTTAGATAAACAACAAGATTTTGATTTCATTAGATTTATTTTATTTAGAAACTCATTAATTGAATTGTCAAAGTTGTTTCACTTCAGAGATACGGACAAATGTAATGTTCACAAGTTCCTTAAGAAATTTAAACAAAATCAAATTTACGAAGACTTATTTCAAGATGAAGTGAAGATATCAGAGTGGGAAGATTCAATATTAAAAAAGAATGATTTAATAAAAAAAATTACAACTCTACGAGATAGAGTTTATAGTCACTCAGATCCAAACTTTAGTGCCAATTCTGATTTTGATTTAGCATTTGAGGATGTTGAAAAACTTTTTGAGATTGTTAAAGACATTATAACTACAATTAGCGAGAAAACTTTTGATTCTTTAGCAGATCTTGCAAATATCTATTTTGATAAAGATAGGTTCAATTTGGTAGATATTCTGTCAAAAGAATGGGAAAGAAAGAAAAATGAAACAATAAAATCAGCAAATATTTAAAAAGATACAAATGAAAAGATTCTTTATCATATTATTACTACTGATAAATATAGCCTATGGACAGGAGGATAAATATATAGATTCACTGTTACAAATTAAGACTAAGCTTAGACTAAAGCTAGGCTTGCTAAATGATACACTCAAAAATATTGATTTAGCAATCTATTCCTATAAGGCAAAACAAATTCTGAAAAACGTTTCTGATTCATCATTAGTTACTACATGTAGAGGAGACAATGCAAAATTAAAAGCGAACCCTACCGTTGTTGCCGACATTATTGCTACTTTAAAAGCAGGAACTCAAGTAATAATTCTTGATTATGTTGATGATTATTTCGGCGTTTGCGTGGACTCTATTTGCGGTTATATAAATGAAATGTGGCTTGACAAGAATGACAAAATATTTGATTTTATGAGATTGAAAGAAAAAGAAGCAGTTGACAGACAGAGAATGATTGAAGAAAGAAAAACATTAGAAAACGAGAAAGCAAGACAAGAACAAGAACAAAAATATATCAAAAAATATGGACAAGTGCTTTATAATAAGCTTAAGGTTGGTAATTATTGGATAGGCATGAATTGTGAAATGGCTATAATTTCATTAGGTTACCCCAATGACATTAACCGGACAGTCGGAACATGGGGTGTACATGAACAATGGGTTTACAGTAACAAGGGGATTTATTTGTACTTTGAAAATGGAAGGATAACATCCTATCAAGATTAGAAAAATAAACATTTGCTAATAGCAAACCTCATACCATTATCTATAAAAACACTACTTACATAACTTTATTACTTGATTAACATATCAATAAATTATGATCGACCTTATTAATAGTCGTCCTCCAAAACCAAATTTTGAAGGAGATCCATTTGAACAAGCCGAACGTTTAATGGATTTGTTATTTCCATTTATTAGTACGCATGAACGATTTATGTTTCTAAAGATAATTAGAAATTCTGATATCAGTACTGAGGATAAAAAGTTAGCTCATCTTTTAGAATCACAAATTGATAAAGTCATGTTGAATTTTAATTATATAGAAATTCCATCATCAGCCAATCAAACGAGAGTTCTTACTCCATTAGGACGTGAAGTAAAAGAGGCAGGTGGGCATAAAAAATATTTTAAAAAGAAGAATAGAAGAACTCCCAATCCTATGGCAAAAATTATAGTACAAATTATTGTTGGATTATTTATTGCAATTATTGCTGGATTAATCATTTATTGGCTTACTAAATGACTATTCCGGAGTAACTCCTTCTAGTGATTCCGGACAAACCCTGTTACACTAAGGTTCCAACCTCAGTCCTATATAGCTTTATAGGCTTTTGTCTAATACCCCTTATCTACAAAAGCACTCAATAAAACTTTATTAGTTTAGTAACCAACAATAATCCGCACTGATTCTCAACTTTATTACTTTATGCAACAGCAATAGACTAATAAAATAAAGGATGCGGTGCATAATTCCGGTTATTAAAGTAATAAAGTTTGTGATGAAAACTATATAGCTTTTCAAGCATCAAATAAAATAAATTTTTGTAGGATTGATAATTTGTGTAATTTTGTAAAACAGTTTAAAATTATTTACGATGGAAACAGTAGTTCTGCAAGGCAAATCCAAATCTGATTTAAAAGCTCTTATAGAGATTGCAAAAAAATTGGGTATCATGGTTCGTTATTTAACGGAGGAAGAAAAAGAAGATATTGGTCTTATATATGCGATGAAACAAGGGCAGACAAAAAAATATGTCAATACTGATAGTTTTGTAAAAAAACTGAGAACATGATTGTTTTGATTGATACGTGTTTTGAAAAGGATACGGACAGTATCAAAGACAAGAAACTTCTTCATAAAATAGCTGATAAAATTGAAGAAATTCAGCACTCTGATTCGCTGAAAACAGTGGCGAGTTGTAAGAAACTTACAGGAAGTAAAAATGCTTACCGCATCCGAATTGGAGACTATCGGATAGGTTTTTTATTAGAGAACGATACGGTTGATTTAATTCGTTTTTTGCATCGCAGTAAAATTTACGACTTCTTTCCAGAATAAACAAACTATTTACAAGGAATATCAATTATCCTAATAATCATTTTCCTCGCTCGCAAGGATTTGGAATCCATAAGTTATAAAAACATGATAAGCAACCAACAAAGACCATGATAGAAACAGCCAAAACGATAAAATTATGCTTACTAAAGAAACTGCCATAAATACGGTACGCGCATTTATAGATGCTTGTTATAAAAAAGATATACGATTCAGTAAGGTGATACTTTTTGGAAGCGTGGCATCGGATACCAACCACGAATATTCGGATATAGATGTGGCATTGGTTTCGGATAACTTTAGTGGCAACCCTTATGCCGACTGGCATATACTTTCGCCCATAAATATTAAGTTTACGGATATTGAACCACATCCGTTTACCACAGAATATTTTGAAAAAGGCGACCCTTTTATTAATGAGATTAAGAAAACAGGAATCGAGATACGGTTTTGATTTGAGATTTGAGATTTAAGAATTAAAAATGAAGAGTTTAGAACCCAACCCCTTGAAAAAAGGGGCTATAAAAGTGCGAAGTTGCAAACTTCGCACAACTTAGGCAATGATTAAAATTACACAAAACCTCCTTGACCAAATCATACTGCAAGCAAAGCAATCGCCGCGCAAACGCATCAATTATAACTTACATACAAGTGATGATGCCTTGCTGCAACGCCTGTTGAATGCTTTGGAACCCGGGACTTATATCAGACCTCACAAGCATGAGACGCCTCCGAAACATGAGGTGTTTACGGTGTTGCGGGGTAAGCTTTTGTTGGTGGAATTTGAGGATGACGGGGCGATTTGCGATTTTGTAGTGTTGGATAAGGACACCGATAATCTCGCGGTGGAAATTCCGCCCCAACGTTTCCATACCATCCTATCGCTCGAATCGGGCTCGGTGGCTTTCGAGTTTAAGGAAGGTCCATACATTCCGGAAACGGATAAGATATTTGCGGAATGGGCACCCGAAGAGGGAAGCGATAGGGTTGCCGAATATTTGACGGGAGTTCTATTAATTGCTTTTTCATCGTTGGACTTCAATTTTTAAAATGCTCATTTACATGAGTAAACTCCGCTTTTAAAAATCTTGTCCGCCTCGAAAAATCTAATTTATAGAACCCCTTTAAAGATAATACGTTAAAGCAACAAGAATATGAACATACGGAATTCGCTACTGATACTTTCAACACTTTTATTTATGAAACCAAGTTTTTCGCAGAACGAAAATCAAGCCGTACACCGAACAAAAATTGCTGTGGTTGCGCATCGCGGAGGCAGTTTGCTGGCGCCCGAAAATACGTTGGCAGCTTTCAGAAATGCTATCGCCATCGGGGTTGACCGCATTGAGCTTGATGTGCATCAAACCAAAGACAAAGTTACGGTGGTGATGCACGACAAAAGCATTGACCGCACCACCAACGGCAAGGGTTTGGTGAGTTCGATGCTGTATGAAGATTTGATGAAAGTGGATGCGGGGATAAAGTTTTCTGAGAAGTTTACAGATGAAAAGATACCGACTTTGGATGAGGTGTTGAGTTTGATACATGGGCAATGTTCGGTGATGATTGAAATAAAAACTCCCGACAATGCTTCGGGCGATATTGAAGCGGATGTGGTGAAATTGGTGCAAAAACACGATGCCTATTCGTGGTGCGTGGTGCAGTCGTTCAACTTTGAATCGGTGAAGAAAGTTCACGAACTTGATGCGAAAATCAGTACGGCTTTGCTGTTTGTGAAAACGATTTACGCGAAGTTAAAAACGGATAAGGAAGCCATAGGTTTCATCTCGGAGATTAATATTTTTCACATGTTTGCAAGTAAAAAAGTGATAGATTATATTCATGCGTTGCACAAAAAAGTGTATGTGTGGACGGTGGATAAACCCGAGCGTATGGAGAAAATGATAGCCAACGGTGCGGATGGTATCATCACCAATAATCCGAAATTATTGAAAGACTTGTTGGCACAGTAACGGAATATTTCCTATTTTTGCAAAAAATATCAGATGGCAGTAAATGTTTCTATACCCAAAGGCACCCGCGATTTCTCGCCCGCCGAGATGATTCGGCGGAAGTATATCTTTCAAACCGTGGAAGACGTTTTTCGTTTGTATGGCTATTTGCCGATTGAGACGCCTGCGATGGAAAACCTCAGCACGCTGACAGGGAAATATGGCGAAGAGGGCGACCGACTGATTTTTAAAATCCTGAATTCGGGGAATTATTTGGAAGGCATTTCGGTTGAAGATATTCAAAATTCGAGCACGGCAAAATTGGCGGCACGGATGTGTGAGAAAGCGTTGCGCTATGATTTGACGGTGCCTTTTGCGCGCTATGTGGTGCAGAATCGTAACGAAATCACCTTTCCGTTCAAACGCTATCAGATTCAGCCCGTGTGGCGCGCCGACCGTCCGCAAAAGGGACGTTATCGCGAGTTCTATCAATGCGATGTGGACGTTATCGGCAGCAATTCCTTGCTGAATGAAGTGGAGTTGATACAGATAATTGATGCCGTTTTTCAGCAACTCGGATTGAATATCACCATAAAATTAAACAATAGAAAGATATTGAGCGGCATCGCGGAAGTGATAGGTGCGCCTGATAAAGTTTTAGATATTGCAATTGCTTTAGATAAGGCAGATAAAATAGGATGGGAGAACGTTGATAAGGAGTTAGAAAATAAAGGCATAAGTAGAGAAAGTAGAACTTTATTATATGATATTTTCGATTACGGAGAAAGATCAGGATTATCTATTGTTTCCAACGCACCTCCAGCTCCTGATAGAATTGCTTTAAGCAATCTTAAAAATACACTTAAAGATTCAAATATTGGTTGCCAGGGAATAAATGAAATTTACAAGATTATTAATTTCTTAAATGATATTAATCCTGTACTTGATTGCAAAGTAGAATTTGATCCGACGCTTGCCCGCGGTTTGAACTATTACACGGGAGCGATTTTCGAGGTGAAGGCAAACGATGTGGCGATGGGAAGCATCTGCGGAGGCGGCAGGTATGACGATTTGACGGGGATATTTGGCTTACCCGATGTTTCGGGGGTTGGGGTTTCGTTTGGAGCCGATCGGATTTATGATGTAATGAACGAACTTGAATTATTTCCTGAAAATGCGGCAATATCTACAAAAATACTTTTCACAAATCATGGGGAAAATGAAATTATGTATGCATTAGAAGCCATTAAAGAAATACGAAGGGCTGGAATTTCAGCTGAATTATTCCCGGATAATATCCCATTAAAAAAGCAATTATCATATGCTAATAAAAGAAAAATACCTTATGTTGCATTAGGTGGTAGTATAGAAATGTCGGAGAAATGTTTTACATTTAAAGAAATGAACGTAACGAAAAATGACAATACTCCTAATGATCCAAAAAAAACTTTACTAGAAATTATTGCTTTGTTGAAAAAGTAGTACATTTGTCCCCGAATTCAATTCACTAATGCTTGCAACGAATGAATAACTGGTTTCTGAAGTTTAAAATTAAAATCAACCGCACCGGACTCTGCTGAGGCGATCCCTTCTGCTTTATCTTACATAAGGCATCATTTTGAATTCTCAATTCATACATTACAAATAATTAATCACAACTCCCGTCTGAAAAAATCAGTCGGGCAGGCGTAATCAAAATTTTAATATCATAAATCAAAAATCATAAAAATGAAACTCATTATAACAGGAAATAATTTAACCATAACGGACGTAGTGAACGTTGCTCGTAATGGACAAAAGGTGGAATTGCACCCCGATGCAGTGGTTCGGATAGAAAAATGCCGTGCCATGCTCGAGAAAAAGTTGGAAAATCACGAAATTATGTACGGTATCAATACGGGTATCGGCGAATTTTCGGAAATCGTGTTGAACGACGACCAAGTGGAAGATTTCCAAAAATATTTAATCTATAATCATGCTGCCGGCATAGGCGAACCGATGCCGATTGAACATGTCAGGGCAGCGATGTTGAGTCGTATCAATGTGCATGCTCATGGCAACTCGGGATGTCGTCCCGAAATCACACAGACCTACGTGGAAATGCTCAACAAAGGCGTTACCCCGATGGTATGCAAAAAAGGTTCGGTGGGTGCTTGCGGCGATTTGGCACCGATGTCGCAAATCGCTTTGTTGCTGATGGGCGAAGGTCATGCGTATTATCAGGGCG
The DNA here is from genome assembly GCA_903916135.1 of uncultured bacterium. Taxonomy (GTDB): domain Bacteria; phylum Bacteroidota; class Bacteroidia; order Bacteroidales; family CAIWKO01; genus CAIWKO01. The sequence continues at coordinate 8,963 of CAIWVT010000269.1, read as the reverse complement.
AGTTGTTGGAAGGCAAAATCGCGATGGAAAAAGCAGACATCAAAGTGCCGGGACTGAAGGCGCGCGACGGTTTGGCAGCTATCAACGGGTCGAATTGTATCACGGGTATTTCGTGTTTGATTTTGCACGATGTGAACAACTTTTTGAAACAGGCAGAAATCGCTTGCGCCATGTCGTTGGAGGCTTTGAAAGCGAATTTGAAACCCTACAATCATCGTTTGTTGGAAGTTCGCGGATTCGCAGGCGGCGTGCGCAGTGCGGCTTCTATCCGCAAGGTGACGCAAAACGGCGATTTGGCAACGGGTAAAATCAAGGTGAAGGTGCAGGATGCGTATTCGATGCGCTCCACACCGCAGGTGATAGGATCGGCGCACGACCAAATTGCGTGGGCACGTTCGCAGGTGGAAATTGAGCTGAACGGCGTGGCGGATAACCCCATCTTTTTTGCGGAAGAAAATCTGCAATTGTCGGGTGCTAACTTCCAAGGGACGCCGGTTTCGGTGCCTATGGATATGGTGGGCGCTGTGGTGACGATGGTGTGCGTTCTATCTGAAAGAAGAATGAACCGCCTGAATAATCCCGCTTTGAGCGTGGGTTTGCCACCGTTTTTGACGAAGGGCGCGGGCATGTTTTCGGGTTTGATGTTGAGCCAATATACGGCAGATATGCAGATAGTGGAGCAAAGAATTTTGTCCATGCCGTCTTGTGTGCAGAGTATTCCCGCAGCGGCTGACCAAGAGGATTTTGTTTCGATGGGGATGAACGGCGTGTTGAAAAATCTGCAGATTATGGACAACGCTTACGGCATTTTGGGCATAGAATATATGGCAGCGGCTCAGGCGTTGGATTTGCGCGAGAAGTTTGATGAGGAGAAATATAAGTTGGGCGACGGAACCAAAGCGGCTAAGGATTGTATCCGTCAGCATGTGGAGTATTTGGATATTGATCGTCCGTTGTATCCCGACCATAATACGATGAAGGCGTTGGTGCAGTCGTGCGACATTTTGGCGGCAGTGGAAACGGCTATCGGCAGTTTGGAATAAGCATCCCCGAAAGGGAAATAAAAAAAAGGCTGCTTCACAATATGAGGCAGCCTTTTTTTGTTAGGAATGTTTTGTTTCAAAAATAATGATGGTGGAAATGTGAGCCGAAAATCAAGAAGGTGTAAACGAAGCTCAGGATGGTTAGTATGCCGCCTTGGACAATGCCCAAAATCCCCAAAATAAAGGCGATGAGGGTTTTGACAAAGGAGCCGCCATGATAGCGCGGTTTGTCGGCTTTCCATAGCTCCATGCCTGCGCGACCTTTCATGAGACCCATGATGCTGAGAATAACTCCCACTATGCAGCATAAAATGCCAAGGTAAGGAATCATGTAGAGCAAGGCAACAGCATTGCCCCAAATGCTTAAGGATAAAGCAGCACCTGCCTCGGGCAGGAATTCTTTTTGATTGATTTCGTAGTTGTTTTCTTCCATAATGAATTAATTTAAGAGGTTTATTTGATTATGATTCTTTAAAGTGCCTAAAGTACTTCAAGTGCCTAAAATGCCTAAAGTTATTTTAGAGTGTAAAAGTAAGAATTTTTTTAATGCAACTGCTGTTTTTTAATTATTTTTTTTTCTTTAAGTACTCCAAAGTACTTTAGGCACTTCTTCCTCGCCTGCATCAAACCGTAAATAATCTGCTCAAATCCAAAATAAAACTTCCAAATGTCTATATAAAATAGTAATTTTGCCGATTATTTTCCTAACCAGAACCAAAGTATGTGGACTTTCTTAGTACGATTCATTCTCCGATATAGATTCTATAATCTAATTGCCATTTTTCTGTTGACCGCCTTCATGGGCTACCAAGCTTCCAAGGTGCAGATGTCCTACGAATTTCAGGAGATGCTGCCCAGCACCGACTCCACCAGTATTGCTTATCGCAACTTTAAAGAAGTTTTCGGACAAGATGGCAGTGTGATGTATATCGGCATACGCGATAGCAACATTTTTAAGCTGCCGGAGTTCAACGATTTTTATGATTTGACCACTTCGCTCAAAAAAATTGATGGCGTACAAGAAATTGTGTCCATCACACGCATGTTTCAGTTGAGCAAAAATGATAGCACCAAAAAGTTCGATTTCAAACCCCTGTTTAAACAAAAACCCCAAACCCAAGCCGAGCTCGACAGCATCAAAGCCTTGGTGTTTTCCTATCCGTTCTACGACAATTTGCTCTATAACAAAAAGAATTCTGTCTATTTGATGATGCTCACGCTCGATAAAAAGAAAATCTCGACGGGCGAACGTTTTTATTTGATTGATAACATCAAAGCGCAGGTGGAATCTTTCACAAGCAAATACAAAATCGCGCCCCACTATTCGGGCTTGCCTTACATACGCACCGTTACCTCGCTCAAAGTGAAGCGGGAATTGTTGATGTTCATTTTATTTTCGTTGATGATAGCAGGAATTGTGCTGTTCCTCTATTTCCGTTCGTTGAAAGCGGTGCTGATACCCTTGTTGGTGGTTGCCATCGGGGTTATTTGGGTGATGGGCACTATGGCATTGTTCCATTTTAAAATCACCATCCTCACCGGAATCATTCCACCTTTGTTGATTATTATAGGCATAGAGAATTGTATTTTCTTACTCAATAAATACCATTTTGAATTCAAGAACCATGGCAACAAAGTGAAATCGCTGTCCAGAATCGTGCAGCGCGTTGGTTTTGCCACACTCTTGACCAACACCGCCACGGCTATCGGTTTTGCCGCTTTCATCATCATCCGCAACCGCATGTTGCACGAATTTGGGATGATAGCTTCCATCAATATTATGATATTGTATGTCATCTCGCTCTTTTTGATACCCATTTTGTTTAGCTATCTGAAACCGCCTTCGCCCAAACAAACCAAACATTTGGAAAACAAAAGCGTCAACAAAGTGGTGGATGTCATTGTTCATGTGGCAAAACATCGTCGTAAACGCATCTATTTTATTTCAATCTTAGTTGTTTGTATTGGTATTTATGGTATCACACGATTGAAAACCACAGGAAACATTGTGGACGATATCTCTAAAAAAGACCCATTATATAAGGATTTGATGTTCTTTGAACAACATTTTCATGGCGTGATGCCTTTCGAAATATCTATAGATACGAAAAAGAAAAAGGGTGTTTTGAGTCGCAATGTTCTCGAAAAAATCAACACCTTGCAGGACTCCTTGGCGAAGTATCCTGAGCTTTCCAAGCCATTATCTATTGTGGAAGTGGTGAAATTTGCCAAACAAGCCTTTTATGATGGCGACCCTGCCTATTATGATATGCCCAATGGCAACGAATTAGTGTTTATGTTGGGTTATTTGCCCAAAATAAACAATCAGAAGAAAAGCATTATCAACAACTTTGTGGACTCCACCATGCGCATGACGCGGGTGAGCGTTCAAATGGCAAACATCGGCACCAAACAAATTGAAGCCTTGCTCTTCGACCTGAAACCAAAGATTGACACTATCTTCAATAAAGACTATTTTGCTGCGCAACGGGCAAAAGACACGAGTGTGCGCGGCACGAAATATGATGTCAACGTCACGGGGACGAGTGTGGTATTTTTGAAAGGAACCAATTATTTGGTTGATAACCTTTGGACGAGTTTGTTGGTTGCCACGGGGCTTATTTCCTTGCTGATGTTTTTGATGTTTTCGTCTGTCAGGATGGTGCTGATTTCGATGGTGCCCAACCTGATTCCGCAAATCATGACTGCTGCCATGATGGGCTATTTGGGCATATCCATCAAACCTTCCACCGTATTAATCTTCAGCATCGCCTTAGGCATTTCTGTGGATAACGCCATCCTGTTCCTATCGCGTTATCGGTATCAACTAAAACAGAAACGATGGAACATCGAGGAGTGTGTAATCTCTGCTTTGAAAGAAACGGGCTACAGCATGATATATTCGTCATCCGTGCTGTTCCTTGGCTTTTCCATTTTCATATTCTCCACCTTCGGAGGCACCCAAGCGATGGGGTATTTGATATCGTTCACGATGTTTGTCGCCATGTTGTGCAATCTGTTGTTATTGCCTTCCATGCTGCTTACATTTGGCAAAAAAGGAACCACCAAAGCTTTCAAGAAACCCGTCATTGAGATTTTAAACGAAGAAGATGCCGAGGTTGACTTACAAGATATCGAAGCAATTGAACAAAAGAAAGACGAGGGAATTACATCTGTAAACTTAGCAAACGAGAATCCAAACTAATATAAAACCATGAAATGAATCATTTTAGCCGGTGGCTCCGGCACACGCCTGTATCCGCTCACCATTGCGATGAGCAAACAAATGATGCCCATCTACGATAAGCCGATGATATATTATCCCTTATCTGTTTTGATGATGGCAGGCATTTCCGAAATATTAATCATTTCCACTCCTCAAGATTTGCCCAACTTTGAGCGCTTGTTAGGCGATGGCAAAGAACTGGGTTGCAAATTTACCTATGCTGAACAAGCCATTCCCAACGGACTAGCGCAAGCATTTGTTATTGGCGAAGAATTTATTGGGAAAGATAAAGTGGCACTGATTTTAGGCGATAACATTTTTTATGGAGCAGGGATGCAGAATCTCTTGCAGGAAAACAATGACCCTGATGGCGGCATGGTGTTTGCCTATCATGTTGCCGACCCGAGACAATACGGTGTTGTTGAATTTGATGAAAACCTCAAAGCCATTTCTATTGAAGAAAAACCGCAGCAACCCAAATCAAATTTTGCGGTTCCTGGTCTATATTTTTATGATAATAGTGTGGTTGAAGTAGCAAAAAATATTCAGCCAAGTAAGCGTGGCGAATATGAAATTACAGATGTAAACAAATATTATCTTGAGAACAACAAGCTTAAAGTAGGCATCCTGACGCGTGGAACTGCTTGGCTTGACACCGGCACATTTGCATCCTTACTACAAGCTTCCCAATTTGTTCAGACGATTGAAGACCGCCAAGGATTAAAGATTGGCTGCATTGAAGAGGTTGCATATCGCATGGGATTTATCTCTGCCGAAGCACTTCGCTCTTTGGCAAACAAACTTATCAAATCCGGCTACGGAGAATATTTATTATCCATTATTGATCAAAAATAAAATACATGAGAACAATTTTAGTTACAGGAGGCGCAGGTTTTGTTGGCAGTTGTCTGGCGGAGCGCCTAATTTATGACCCCGATAACTTTGTCGTTATTGTTGACGATTTGTCCACAGGAGATATAGCCAAATTGCCCAAAACACCACAAACCAACTGGCGTTTCATCAAATGCAATGTGAACGATTATCGCGATATTGCCGCCGTTATGCACTCATTTCAGTTTGATTATGTGTTTCACTATGCGGCTGTGGTTGGAGTACTGCGCACACAAATGTATCCTGTAAGCGTTTTGCACGATATTACCGGATTCGAAAATGTATTGAATTTGAGTAAAAACTCTCATGTAAAACGGGTTTGTTTTTCTTCTTCTTCCGAAGTATATGGCGAACCTGTTGAGTTGCCTCAAAACGAACACACCACGCCCCTCAATTCACGTGTGCCCTATGCCGTTGTTAAAAACATTGGTGAAGCTTACGTCAAATCCTATCACAAAGAATTCGGACTCGATTACACCATCTTCCGTTTTTTCAACACCTACGGACCCAAACAAAGCAAAGACTTTGTGATGTCGCGTTTCATTGCTCTGGCGCTGAAAAATCACGACATCAGCATCTATGGTGATGGCAGCCAATCCCGCACTTTTTGCTATATTGATGACAACATAGAAGCGTGTTACACCACTTTCATGAATTCCGTTCTTGAAAAAGACAAAACGAACGACATTATCAATATCGGAAACGACAACGAAATCTCTATTTTAGATTTAGCCAAAACGATAGTTGACATCATAGGCTCAAAATCAAAAATCGTTCATCTTCCGCCTTTAGAAGAAGGGGATATGCAACGTCGTTTGCCCGATATATCGAAGATGCGCAAACTGCTCAATCGCGAACTGCTTCCCATCGAAGATGGCATCAAAAAGATATTGGCAAATCCGCTGTTTTTATAAAATATCTTGGTGTTCTATAGGTAATTCGTAGTTTTTTGCATATTCATTTCGTGATTCGAACGATTATATTGTTTTGTCATTACTTATAGTTTTATTACTTTTGTAAAAATCATCTTATGGAAACTTTAATTGTAACACCCAAAAATAAGCAGGCAATTCCTTTTTTAAAGCATCTTCTCGCTAATCTTAGTGATGTTAAAAGCGTTGAAGTTGTTGATATTTCCGACAATCATATAGCCAAAAGTATTGAAGCGGGCTTATTGGATGTAAAAGAAATTATAGCAGGAAAGAAAAAAGGCAAACCGCTCAAACAGCTATTGGATGAAGATTGATATTATTGCATCATCTGAGTTTGAAAAAGAATACAAACGATTAAAGAGGAAATACAAATCCTTACCTCAAGATTTAATTGTATTTGAACAAGAGCTGAACGAGAATCCGAACATTGGCGTTGATTTGGGTAATAATGTCCGAAAAATACGAATATCTATAAAATCAAAAAACAAAGGGAAACGGGGCGGAGCAAGGCTGATTACCTATAACATCATCGTTAGTATTATCGAAAGAACGGTGCTACTTGTTACGATTTACGATAAAAGTGAGGAAGAAACTATCTCCGATGCTGAAATAAAACGGATAATAAAGAATTGTGATTTATAAGAAGATACGACATTCGCAAACTTTACATGATAACATAAACATTTCCATGCCATCTTACCGAAAAACTTACGAAAAGTAAGTTTGGTTTCTGCTTCCCTTTTAGACAGGTTGCTAAAAGCAAGCGTGCTTTATGCATTTCTTCTCGGCAGATTGGGTGTGGCAAGCGTGCTTTTTGCATTTCTTCTCGGAAGATTGGGTGTGGCAAGCGTGCTTTATGCATTTCTTTTCGGCAGATAGGGTATGGCAAGCGTGCTTTATGCATTTCTTTTCGGCAGATTGGCTATGGCAAGCGTGCCACATGCATTTCGTCAAAAAAGATTGCGAAAAGCACTTTTCTGAATACTTCATCTCCCTCTAGGGGAAAATGTTTCTCTCATGTTTCATGAGCCAGGAGATAGCCCCTTGGCACGAGCGCAAGGGATTGTAGCGGATAGCTCCTCATGGAGCGCTAGCGGAATGAGGACTATGAGCGGAAAGCCCGACCCGCAGGGTTGCGCCCAAATAAGAAGAAAGGAGAAAGGAAAAAGTTGCAAGTTTCTGGCTCTTGCTCCATGTTCCTAAACCGTCATTATATCTTTTTCTTTCAATTCGGTGAGTTTATCCACCTTAGCGATAAACGTATTGGTTATTTCTTGTATGTCGCTTTCCGCTTTTTTAATCACATCTTCGGCTTCGCCCTCTTTCTCAAGTTTCTTAGCACTATCGTTTGATGCTCTGCGGATGTTGCGGATAGCCACTTTAGCATTTTCGCCTTCATTCCGAGCGCGCTTGGCGAATTCTTTTCTACGTTCTTCTGTCAACGGCGGCACAGTGATACGCAACACTTCGCCATCATTCTTAGGATTAAACCCTAAATTTGCTGCCATAATAGCTTTTTCTATCAAAGGCAAAGAATTCTTATCCCACGGTTGAACGATGATTTGGCGTGGATCGGGTGTATTGATGTTCGAAAGTTGATCCAAGGGCGTCAAACTGCCATAATACTCAATCTTTATTCCGTCGAGCATCTGGGCACTTGATTTCCCTGTACGGATTTTTTGAAATTCACGCTCCAAATGTACCAAAGCGTTTTGCATACTTTCTTTTGTTTCTTCCAACAGAAACTGGACTTCTTCAGACATAGTTCTTTTGCATTAAAAATTTTTTACACACTTACGAATTTCCTTTTAATTTGTTACGAATTGCTTACCAAGGTGCCAATATTTTCTCCATTCAGGATTCTTTGCAGGTTCCCTTCCCGATTAATATCAAATATAATGATGGGCATATTATTATCTTTACACAAGGTGAAAGCCGTCATATCCATGATATTCAGATTTTTTTCGTATGCTTCATCAAAGCTAATACGATCAAATTTCGTTGCCGTCTTGTCTTTTTCTGGATCGGCAGAATACACTCCATCCACACGCGTACCTTTCAAGATAATATCTGCACCTATCTCCAAAGCCCTCAATGCGGCTGCGCTATCAGTAGTAAAAAACGGATTTCCTGTGCCTCCCGAAATAATCACCACTTCCCCTTTTTCAAGATGCGAGATTGCTTTCTTGCTGCTTGTCTTTTCGCATACAGAATCAATAGAAAAACCTGAAAGAACTTTCGATTTCACACCAATGTTTTTCAAAGCTGATTGCAATGCCAGACCATTAATAACAGTAGCCAACATCCCCATATAATCCCCTTGAATTCTATCCACACCAAAGTTATTCCCTTTCAGCCCGCGAAAAATATTGCCGCCGCCAATCACAATAGCAATTTGCACGTGCATATCAACGGCTTTTTTAATTTCCGAAACATACATTTCCAATCTTTCGGCATCAAAACCATAAGATTTGTTACCCATCAATGCCTCGCCGCTTAGCTTTAAAAGTACTCTTTTGTATTTCATCTAAATTATATTTGCTACAAAAATATAAAAAAAAGAGAGAACTATGGGTTCTCTCTTTAAATATTTTGAAATAAAATTTGTTTACTTTATAGAAACTCGTTTAAATTCAACTATTTTCAGTGCTTTATCGTTTTCAGCCATATATTGACTAATTGTTTTTTTAGCATCTTTAATAAATTCTTGATTCAACAAAGTGCTTTCTTTATAGAACTTATTTAATTTGCCCAAAGCAATTTTTTCGAGCATTTCTTCAGGTTTACCTTCTTGGCGTGCTTGTTCTTTTCCGATTTCAATTTCGCGTTCCACTGTTGTTGGGTCCACATCATCTTTATCTAAAGCAACAG
>CAIWVT010000268.1 GCA_903916135.1 uncultured bacterium | reverse complement strand
ATCGCAGTGTAGAAGAACTTTACTATCTTTGACACATAAAAAAATTAATTGTTAATTTAAAGTACAAATTTTTATGAGAAAAATCTTCGTTCTTCTATTTGCTTTCGCACTTATCAGCATAAGTTCGATGGCGCAAGTTGCCACCTACACTTTTAGTACGGCGAGCAACACATTTGATTCGCTTGTTGGAGGTAGGCAATTAGGCACAACTACCACCGCCACGGGTTTCTATTTCACCGATTCGACTGCGGCGGCAGGCTCTGCCACCCTTACCACTGGAATAGGCTTGCCTATTGGCTTTAATTTTATTTACAACGGCACCACCTACAATGTGTTTGGCGTAAACTCCAACGGGTTCATCACGTTCGGACAATCGTCATTAACTCCGTCGGTAAACATGCAAACCACCGCCATTGCCACGCCCATCAGCTCGGCATCAACAGCACCTGCCGCCTTACAAAACAGGGTGGTTGCTTTTGGTAGAGGATTGATTGCGCAAGCTACTTCCAAACTGAGTTATGCGAAACTTGGAGTCGCCCCCAATCGGACTTTGGTGGTGGAATGGAGAAATTTTAAACGTACCACAGGTGGGGCTGTGGACACCTTAAACTTTCAGATTCGCCTCCACGAAACCACAAATGTGGTAGAATGTATTTATGGTAAAATGAAATTTAATTCTACAAGTACCAACATTGAGTTGGGACTGAGAGGCTCCGCCAATACGGATTATAACAACCGAACCACCACCACTAATTGGGCAGCAACAACTGCGGGTGCTGTAAATACAGCAACCATGGCGGTTGGCACTACGGTATTTCCTGCTATGGGGCTTACCTACGTGTGGTCGCCACCTATAACCTATCAATTTGATGCAGGATTAACGGCTATCAATGCGCCTGTTACTCCTGTTACTCTTGGCGCGAATAATGTCACGGTTACGATTAAAAACTTCGGCTCCGATAGTTTGAAAACTGCTAACATTGCATGGAAAGTCAATAATGTGTTGCAGACTCCTTATTCATTTCTCAACGTAGGTTTGCCTTTGTTGGGCACACAAGGTCCTATCATTATTGGGTCTTATAATTTCACTACGGCAGGCATGTATGTGATTAAAGCCTGGAGCGAAACTCCCAATGGCAACACGGACGGAAATAACACCAACGACACCATCACCAAAACTGTTTATGCACAGGGCTATGCTCCCCTTCCTTTCGGAGAAAGTTTCGGCGGAACATGGCTCAATATCATGAACACGCGCGATGTGCCTTCGGTATATTGGGTGAACACGCCAAGTACAGGTAACAGTTCGTGGCGTCGCGATGAAGATGGTGCTGCTGCTGTTTGGACCGGAGCTGCCGGAGCTTATACTCCCGCAGGTGTTGGTACAGGCACTTTACATTCGGCACGCTTCCATTCATCTTCTGCCACAGTTGGCGCAGCAGGTACTTTGGATGCCTATATCAATTTCTCGACTGTAGGAACCAAGATGCTTAAATTTTGGCACATCAACACATCAGGAACGGACACCTTGTCGGTTTTGATGTCAAGCGATGCAGGAATTACTTATACTACCGTACAGAAGTTTGCTGTCGCTGCCGCATGGACACAACATTTAGTGCCCTTGGGAGCTTCAGTTTCTCCACAAACTATCGTAAGATTTAGAGTTGCCAATGTGGCAGCAGGTGGCACCACCGATATGGGACTTGATAGCGTTCAAGTCGTTATATTGACTCCTGATGATGCAGGTATTTCAGCTATTAATACACCCGTCTCGCCTATCCTTCAAGGAACGAATCCTGTTACCGTAACCGTGAAAAATTATGGTTCGGCTAATCTCACCTCGGCTTCCATAGGCTGGTCGGTGAATGGGGTGGTGCAAACGCCTTTCCCCTATACAAATGTAGGCTTAGCAACCAATGCAACAGACGGTCCTATCACCATCGGCACTTATAATTTTGTTACCCCGGGGAATAATATCATCAAAACCTGGACTTCCATGCCCAACGGCAACACCGACGGCGACCATAGCAACGACACCTTGACAAAAACCGTGTATGTGCAAGGCTTTGCTCCTATGCCTTTCGGCGAAAGTTTCAACAACACTTGGATAAACGGTACGAACACGCGTGATATACCTTCGATGTATTGGGTCAATACACCCAACACGGGCAACAGCTCATGGCGTCGCGACGATGATGGTGCCGCTGCCGCTTGGACCACTGTAGCCAATGGCATTTATACTCCAACCGGAGTTGGCTCTGCTCCTTTACGTTCGGCTCGATTCCATTCGCGTTATGCCACAGTAGGTGCCGCAGGAACGATGGATGCTTATATTGATTTTTCACCCGTCGGAACCAAGATGCTTAAATTCTGGAATATCAATACTTCCGGAACAGATACTTTGTCGGTGTTGATGTCGAGCGATGCCGGACTTACCTATACTACTGTACAGAAGTTTGCCATTACTCCCACCTGGACACAACGCTTAGTTCCTATGGGAACATCTGTTTCTCCACAAACAATCGTACGCTTTAGAGTTGCCAATGTTGCTACAGGCGGCACCACCGATGTGGGTCTTGATAGCGTTCAGGTTGTGTTGTTGTCGCCTAATGATGCCGGCATCACCGCTATTAATGCGCCTACCACTCCAGTGCTTCAAGGAAACAACCCTGTTAGTGTTACGGTGAAAAACTATGGCACTGATAACCTCACCGCCGCTTCTATTGGTTGGTCGGTGAATGCAGTTGGTCAAACGGCTTCTCCTTATTCAAATGTTGGCTTAGTAACCAATGCATCGGATGGTCCTATCACCATCGGGAACTATAATTTTGCAGCAGCAGGGTATTATACCATCAAAACTTGGACTTCCATGCCTAACGGCAGCACCGACGGCGACCACACCAATGACACCTTGTCAAAAATAGTATATGTACAGCCTTACGCTCACATTCCTTTCTTTGAAGGTTTTGATAGTTTGTGGATAAACAAAAACGCTACGCGCGATGTGCCAAGCAACTTCTGGGCGAACATACCTGCCACAGGCAATAACTCCTGGAGACGGAATGAAGACACTCTGTCTGCTCCGTGGACAAATGTTGCAGGAGGTGCAAACGGAAGCTATTCTCCCAAGGGAGCCGACGGCAGTATTCATTCTGCCAGATTTCATACTTGGGATGCAGTAAGCGGTACCGCTGGAGATATGGATTTGTTTGTAAACTTCTCGCTGCCCGGTAGCAAACTCTTAGATTTTTGGAACATCAATGTGGATGGAACCGATTCCCTTTCGGTATATCTTTCAACCAATGGCGGTGTAAGCTTCACATTTTTACAAAAGTTTTTAACAGCAACCACTTGGACACATAACATATTCTCGATTGGAAACTCCACGTCTCCAAACTGTATTGTTCGTTTCAAAACAGTTTCCGATTATGGCAATACTGATATAGCTATAGACCAAGTTCAAATCTATCTATCGCCCGACAATGACGTGGCTGCTGTTCAATGGTTGGCTCCTCTCAGCGGATGCGGCTTGACCAATGCTGAGCACGTAAGCGTGAAAGTTGCAAACCATGGAATAGTGGCTCAAACCAACGTGCCTATAAAATATTCCATTGATGGCGGCTTGTCCTATGTTGGTCCCGAAACCATCCCCGGAACGATACTTCCCGGCGACACGGTGACTTATACATTTACGGCTGCCTCTGATTTCTCCGCCGCAGGCATGTACAATTGCCAATTAGTTACGCTACTTGCTTCGGATGCATTCCCGTTGAATGATAGTTTGTTCATGGATGTTGAAGCCTCTAACGTTATCAGCAGTATTCCTTTTACAGAGGATTTCAACACTGGCAATAGTAATTATTTGATGCTCGCAGCCAACACGGATTCGTATGTGAATTATGAGGATTTAATTGGGACTACCAATACGTTTGGCTTACATTTCACCGGAAAAACAGCTACAGGATGGCCCTCAGGCAACACAACTGCTGCATCGGCATATAGCTTTGCCAATCATCTTGCCTCTGCAGTAACCTGTGGTGTGAATGCCTCGAGCGTATCAAGTTTGTTTTTGCGTTTCGATTTATTGCAAACCTATAGCGCCAGACAAACCTATAGCTATTTTGCGGCTGTTATTAATAATACCGATACCATCGCAGATGATTTGGGAACGAAATATTTTAATGCCACGTCGGCATCTTCCGATGTTTATGCAACTAAATATTTTAACCTCTCAGCCTATGCAGGAAGCAATTTCTCTATTAAATTTATTTCTTCGTGTAAATACGATGATGCAAATTATACGACAACAAACATAGGCGATAACGTATATTTTGACAACATGTCCTTATATGTTCCCCCTACAATAAATGATTTGGGCGCCGACACCAGTATCTGCCAAGGAAGCACTATTACTTTCAATGCAGGTGCAGGTACGGGCTATACCTATTTATGGACAGCGATTCCTTCAGGCAATGTGTTGGGCACCGCGCAAACCCTTACAGTTGATACCACAGGAACCTATCACGTGGTTGTTACCAATCCTTTGGGATATAGCGCTACAGATTTAGTACACGTGACTACCATTCCTGCTCCTGCTGCTTTTGCCGGTAACGACACCACGATTACCTATTTGGCAGCAGCCAATCTTCACGGTTCGGTTACTTCGGGCGTAGGTCCTTTCACTTATGCGTGGTCGCCTGCCGATTCTTTGGTGGATGCTACTGTTCAAAACCCTGTAACCACTTCCTTGCATTTCTCTACGATATACACCGTCACCGTGACCAACACACTTACGGGCTGTGTAGGTACCGATCAAGTGGTTGTTTTCATTACAGGCGGACCTTTGAGCGTTTCGGCTTTGGTTAATACCGATACCATCTGCGAGGGAGATCCGATTTCCTTATCTGCATTGCCAAGTGGCGGTTCAGGAACTTACACCTACAGTTGGACATCTACTCCTGTAGGTTTCACGGCAGCCGTTGCTGACACTGTAGCCTATCCAACAGCTAACACCACTTACCATATTAGTATCAATGACGGAACCAACACAGCTACCTCTTCAATTGCAGTGGTTGTACATGCTTTGCCTGTTGTTGCCCTTGGCAACGACACCACCGTATGCAGCACGAGCCATATCACACTCATCGCAGGGGCTGCCGCATCCTACCTATGGTCAACAGGTGCCACCACGCAAACCATCATCGTTGACTCCACATTTGCTTCAGGAGGAATTGCTGCAATTTCAGTTACAGCCACATCCTTCTACGGATGCACCAAGACAGATGCCATCAACATTACATTTGTTTCGTGTGCCGGTATCAATGAATATGGCGATGCAAGCACTATTGCTGTTTATCCAAATCCAAGCACAGGAGTTTTCAATGTTGTGGTGAATGGATTGAACAAGAGTGCCGAACTTGTGGTGTATAATCTACAAGGACAAGCGGTCTTCACCAAAACTATTTCGGGGGATATCAACACCAAACTTGATTTGTCCGATATGCCAAAAGGCGTTTATTTTGTCAGAATACGCAATGAGGAAATAAGCCATATCAGTAAGTTGATCATTCAATAAGCTTAACGTAAAAACATAAAAAGGCTGCTTCACTCCGAGGCAGCCTTTTTTTGTTTTGGTGAATGAATTGTTCCCAATTATATTGCCAAAAACGATGCTTTTTTGGCTAAATTAATAACATGCAATTAAAATATTATTCAATTTTGTCGTGATGTCCATTTATATTTCATAAATTTGCACCTACAAACTTTAGCTATTATGTTTATTAAATCATTTATCACCACCATTTGCCTAACGGGAGCCTTGATGCTTAACGGATTTTCTCAGCATTCCTTTTCATTGGATTCCTTGGAACATCCCGATCGTTTTGTGTCAAAATACCTTCCGATGCTCACCGATAAGGAGCTAATGAAGATTGCTTCTTTGCCCGATTTAGTGCCAGCAGACTATTTGCCCTCACTCAAAAGTTCATTACCTTATATGGTTGATAATTCAACGCAACCTTATATGATTGTAACAACATGGCAGGGCGGCTATGAATGTGGACAATCAGCCAGCATCGCCGATGATTTCACTTTTGAAATGAACCGCTTGCGCAACGTACCTTCCAATGTTCCCCAAAATCGTTATGTAACGCATTTTGCTTGGAATTTTCTCAATGGCGGATACAACTATACAGGCGCCAGTTATTATGATTCGTGGGAGATTCTCCGCGTGTGTGGAACGCCCAACGTATCCGATTATGGTGGCGATCTATGGACAGGTGGCGAAAAACGTTGGATGACGGGCTACAATTTATATTACAATGCCATGCACAACCGCTTGTACACAGGGTATAATCTTCAGGTGAATACGCCCGAAGGTTTGGCGGTGTTGAAAAATTGGATACACAACCATTTGGATGGTTCTGCTGTGGGTGGTTTGGCAAACTTTTATGCGCAATATGGAGGTCCCAACACCACTTTGCCTGCGGGGACAGAGGAAGGCGGCAAGGCGTTGATGTCCACTTGGGGAGGAAGTCCAAGCCATACATGGACCGTGGTTGGCTACAATGACTCTATCCGTTTCGACTTTAATGGCGATGGCATTTACACCAACACTATTGACATCAATGGAGATGGTGTGGTGGATATGCATGATTGGGAAATTGGCGGACTCAAATTCATTAACGGATACGCAGGACCGAGTTGGGGCAATGGGGGATATTCCTATATGATGTATAAATGTTTAGCGGATGATATTGGTGCCGGTGGCATTTGGAATCATCGGGTTTCCATTCAATATGTGAAACAAACCTATGACCCTTTGTTAACCATGAAAGTGCAACTCAAACACGATTCCCGTAACAAAATCAAAGTAACAGCAGGACTCTCCACCAATCTCACGGATACGAAACCTCGCTACGTCTTAGAATTCCCGATTTATAACTTTCAGGGCGGCGATTATTTCATGCAAGGCGACACCATAGAAGCTGCCAAAACCATAGAATTTGGTCTCGATTTAAGCCCTTTGCTTACCTATATACAACCAGGGCAAAATGCTAAGTACTTCTTGCAAGTTGCCGAAAACGATCCTAATGACATCTATACAGGACAAATAAACAGCTATTCCATCATAGATTACACCTCGGGTGTGGTTCAAACGGATTGCCCTTCAACCAACGTAGTGCTGACCAATAATGATACCACCCGTTTGTCCATAACTAAAGTGGTGAACTTTAGCAAAGTCGGCATCACCACCACTTCCCTGCCCGACGCTCCCGTCAACGAACCGTATTCCTTACAACTAAGTGCAGCAAACGGAACCACGCCCTATCATTGGGACTATTTATATGATTTTTCGGCAAGCTACACCACAGCCACCTATCCTGCTATTAGCACATTAGCCTTGGTCACAAATGCAACGGGTTATGCCGTTCAAAATCTTGGCTTCGATTTTCCTTTTTATGGAGAGAAATACAACAAACTATATATTAGTCCCGATGGCTATATCAAGTTTGATGACTTGTTCTACACATGGCCCTATTTGGTGGATAAAGTCTTGTTGTTTAAAAGCACCAAAATGATAGCCCCCTTCCTCACCGATTTGACTTTCGGTTCAGGCAATGGCTTTTGGTATGAAGGAAACAGTCAATATGCCACCTTCAGATGGAGTGCTTATGTGAACGGACAAGGCACAAGCGTGGTGAATGTTGCCGTAAAACTATATCCAAGCGGTAAAATAGAATTCTATTATGACAACATCAATGTCGCTTCAACCACAGCATGGATTAGTGCCGTGTCGCGTGGCGATAACAACAACTATCAATACACGGATTATTCAGGACGATTAAATGTAAATACAACATCTCGGATGATTTCACTTACCCCCCCAAGCATTCCTTTTGAACTAAAAATCTCCGACAATGGCTTGCTTTCGGGAACCCCTACTATGGAATATAACAGCCTGCCCATAACCTTCAAAGTTACCGACAACAACAACATTTCTTCCACCAAAACCTTAGCATTTAACACAAATGGCGTGCTTGCTACCTATAAAGTGACTGCGGGAATTGATTCCATCATCAATGCAGGCGAGAATGTCTTGTTAAGTGTTGCCTTAAAAAATATTGGCGGCGTTACCATTCCAAATGCCCACATGCAAATCTCCACTACCGACAGCCATGTTGCTATGGTGGATAGTTTAGAGAATGTCGGCAATCTCCTCCCCGACGATTCCGTGGCGTTTCTCGATGCTTTCTCCTTTGATGTGGACACAACTGTGGAAGACAATCACATTATTGCCTTACAATTGAAAGTTTTCAATACAACCGATACCTTTAACATCCAAATGTTCTTACCTGTTCGTTCGTTGATATTGGATGTGGGCACCGTTACTGTTGCCGATGGCAACAACAACATTTTAGAACCCGGCGAAAACGCTTCCATTCTTGTTGAAGTGAAAAACATTGGCGGCGCAACAGCCTACAATGTCAACGGCATATTAACCTCCAACGACCCTTTCATTGGTATCATCAGCGACTCCATGCACTTTGCCAACATCGCAGGCGATAATCATGCTAATGCTTTTTATGTGGTCAACGTGTCGAGCGCAGTCCCCGATGGGCATATCATAGTGTTCAACTTGAAACTTACTGCTGACGGTGGCTACGTTACACATAAATTCTTTACCATTCAAATTGGCGGCAATGCCGAAGATTTTGAAACCGCAGACCTTACCAACTTCCCTTGGATCACCAACGGCGATTCCGTTTGGTTTACATCCACAGTGTTGCCTTACGAAGGATTAGAATGTGCTAAATCAGGCAATATCTCCGAGAATCAGCAAACCTCTTTGTATGTCAATTTAAACATTTTGAACAGTGGCACCATGAGCTTCTATCGTAAAGTCTCCTGTGAGGCACATCCCGGCTATACCGATTACGACTTTCTCGCTTTCTACATTGATGGCATTGAAATGGCGAAATGGGACGGAGTCACCACGTGGCAACGCTTCGAATATCCCGTTACTTCGGGCACACATATCTTCAAATGGTCCTATAAAAAGGATTATTCCGTGAGTGCAGGCGAAGATTGCGCTTGGTTGGATTATATCGTCTTCCCGCCTTCCATAGAATTGGCTTCCAACGTCACCCAAAACCCCAACTCCATCTATAAAACCCAAATCATTGATTCTATCGGGATGGATTCCATCGCCATGGTCAATAATAGCGCCTCCAACATCGTCGTCTATAATTGCGAAATCAGCAACTTCTCTGCTAACGGAAACGACCATTGGTTGACTTCCGAAGTGAATTACGGCAGTTTGGATGCTTCTGAGAATGACGCCCTCAAACTAATTTTCAATTCCTTTGGTTTGGCGAACGACACCTACAACTGTATCGTGAAAATGACCTATAACTTCACGGATACCGTCTCCATTCCTGTCACCTTTCATGTGATAGTGCCCACAGGCATTGACGAAAACAATCTCAACGCAAATCATCTTCAAATCTATCCCAACCCATTTACGAATCAAACCCAAATCCGATTTACTTTGTACAACTCCTCAAAGGTGGACTTGATAATTATGGATGTGAGCGGCAACGAAATCAAAAAGATTGTTTCCAACAAATTGAATGCGGGAGATTATTCGTATAGTTGGGATGGCACCAACGAAAGCGACACCAAAGTAGCTTCAGGCATCTACTATTATCGCTTCATCACCGACGACAATAGCACCTTTGGGCGCATGATGTACATGAAATAGCATCTCATGGTTTTCAGCAGCATACTGTTCTTATTCTTCTTCTTACCGCTCACCTTATTTTTATATTATGTAACGCCTAAGAACTATAAAAACTTGGTAGCGCTCTTGGCGAGTGTCCTGTTTTATGCTTGGGGCGCTCCTTTGTTTGTTTTCGTTATTTTAGGTTCCATCGTATGCGATTTTCTCTTCGCCCGCTTCATCCATTCCTCCATAGGACTCCGCAAACGACTCCTCCTTGCCCTCGCCATCACTATCAACATCGGCATACTGATTTATTTTAAATACGCCAATTTCTTCGTCGCCAATGCCAACGACATGCTCTCCGGCTTCGGCATGAAAGAACTCCATTGGACCAAGATCGCTTTGCCCATCGGCATTAGTTTTTTCACCTTTCATGAGATGAGTTATCTCATTGATGTCTATCGCGGCGTCAAACCTCCCATGAAAAGCATTTGGAATTATGCCTTATACATCCTCTTCTTCCCCCAACTCATTGCAGGACCCATCATCCGTTTCAACGAAATATCCGACCAAATCGAAGACCGCAGCTATCAATTCACTTTGGATAATCAATTGCTTGGCTTCTTCCGGTTTGTCATCGGTTTGGCTAAGAAGATACTCATTGCCAACATCCTTGGCGCCGAAGCCGACAAGATTTTTGCCTTAGGCGCCGACGATTTAACCACCCCTTTGGCTTGGTTAGGAATCGTCGCTTATGCTTTCCAAATCTATTTCGACTTCTCCGGCTACAGCGACATGGCTATCGGCTTAGCCCGCATGATGGGATTCATCTTCCCCGAAAACTTCAACAATCCCTACATCTCCCAATCCATCACAGAGTTTTGGCGACGGTGGCACACCTCCCTCAGCCGATGGATGCGCGACTATCTCTATCTCTCTTTGGGTGGCAACCGCGTGTCCATCCCGCGTATGTATTTCAACTTAGTCGTCGTCTTTCTCATCTCAGGATTTTGGCATGGCGCCGAATGGAATTTCATCCTGTGGGGCGCTTTCCACGGCTTGTTTTTGATATTAGACAAACTATTCCTGCTGAACCTCCTCCGTCGCATCGGCAAATATCCAAGCATCCTATTCACCTTCTTTTTGACTTTAATTGGATGGGTTTTATTTCGATGTCAAAACGTGTCCCACATCAAATACTTCTTAGCAAGCATGTTCAACTTCAATTTCCGCGCCTCCGACTTATACCTCGACTCCCGTTTTTGGGTCATACTTATGTTCGCCTTCCTGTTCTCCTTTTTCGGCGCCCTCCCTGCTTTATCCCGATGGCAAGAACGCGTCTATTCCTCAAAGCAAAAATCTCGCAACGTCATCCTGCTAAGCCTCTTTGGCATTTTCCTATTCGTCGTCTCTGCTGCGGGTGTCGCTTCCTCGGGTTTCAATCCATTCATTTATTTCAGATTTTGATATGCAGAAACTCATCAAAAAACTACTCATTCTGCTCATCATCGGCATCCTCTTCCTGCCTTTGATACAACAGAAATATAAACTCATCAAGTTTAAACCCCTGAATGGCTATTATGTCATCAACAAAAAACCCGACTCCCTCTCCCTCAAAACTTGGTTCGACGAATCCTTTCAAAAGAAATGCTCCAAATATCTCGACGACAACTTTGGCTTCCGCCAACCACTCATCCGTCTCAACAATCAGATAAACTACACCTGCTTCAAACAAACCGAAGCCAAAAACGTCGTCGTAGGCAAACACGATTGCTTATACGAAGAAGGCTATATCTTAGACTACACAGGCTACAACTTCATCGGCACCCTCTATTGGGACGACCTCCTGCGCCGCGCCAAACTCCTACAAGACACCCTCAAACGAGCCCACAACATTGATTTGATATTCGTCTTCGAGCCCGGCAAAGCAAGTTTCTATCCCGAATACATCCCCGACAGATACAATCCCCAAAACAAAACCATCTCCAACATGGACTATCTCATTGCCCAAACCAAAAAGCGCGGCATCCTCGCCCTCGATTTGAACTCATGGTTTCGCTCCATCAAGTCCACCGCCCCCTATCCCTTATATGCCACCTACGGCGTACATTGGAGCACCTACGGCATGTTCACCGCCGCCGACACCCTTGCCAAATTCATCGAACAGCAGCGCCACATTGACATGCCCGAACTCAATTGGGAAGCATTCCCCGTAACCAACACCCTCAAAGACGTGGACTTCGACATCGAAGCCACCCTCAATCTCCTCTTCGAGCTGCCTCATCTCCAGATGTGCTATCCCAAAATATCATTCATCACCAAACCCAACAAAACCCGTCCCAAGCTCCTCACCATCGGCGACAGCTACTATTGGGCATTCATCAGCAATCAAATTGTGGATAGCATGTATTCGGGACATCAATATTGGTACTACTTCACGGGCATTTGGCCCGACATTTGGACCCCAAAAAACATCTCCGTCGAACTCAATCTCCAACAAGAAATAGAAAAACAAGACGTCATTCTCCTCTCCATGACCGAGCTAAACGCCTTCTATGGCTATTGGGGATTCATCGAAGCCGCCTACGACATCTACTATCCCAACCAAAACCATGAAGAATATGATTATATCAAGCAAATAGCCATGAATGATATACACTTTAAGCGTCATCATGCTTTGGCATTAAAGTATCACACAACGGTTCAAAAAATTGTGGATGCTGAGATTCATAATCGTAAGCGGATTCAGCAATTGTTGAAGCAGTTTTCCTTATAGCGTAGTCGGGGCGCGGCTTGGATTCACCACAATAGACACAATAGAACACAGAGAACATTTTAGATTTTAGATTTTTGAATTTAGATTTGCTACTATCACCTAAAGAATCAGGCTGTATCGTACATGAAATGTCTGGAATGTCGGGATGACGCAAAGAAAATTGTCGGGGCGCGGTTTGGATTCACCACAATAGACACAATAGAACACAATAGTTTTTGTCGGGGGCTCGACTTGGAGTCGTGCTACGACTTGATGGCAATTAGGCAGAGCCTAAAAGAATAGAAGCGACAGAGGTGGAACCTCTGCCGAACGGGGGTATTGAGCATAGGAATGGACATGAGGCATTAAATAAGTATTCATTTTAAAAATTTTTTAATTTGATAAAGAGTACTAGCATTTTAACTAAAATAAAAGTTGTTGCAATGACTATATAAGGCGTTGGAAGGAAAGTGAAGGTGGTTGGAAGGACTGTGAAGAGTGTTGGAGCTAATGTGAAGAGCGTTGGAACGACAGTAAATGACGTTGGAACTAATGTGAATGGCATTGGAATTAATGTGAAGGTCGTTGGAACTAATGTGAAAGGCGTTGGAACTAATGTGAAAGGCGTTGGAACTAATGTAAAGGACGTTGGAATTAATGTGAATGATGTTGGAACTACTGTTAAGGTCGATGGAACCATTGTGAAGAGCGTTGGAATGATAGTTAGGGATGTTGGTTAGATTATAATGGCGGTTGGAAGAAAGGTGAGGAATGTTGGAAGAACTGTTTAGAGAGTTGGAAGGACAGTTAAATTGGTTGAAAGGCGGGGAGATAAATTTGAAAGGAAGATGTGGAGGATAAAATCATAGCGGTGTAAGGTTGAAAGGAGGGAGTGGGTCTTTGATGGGTTGATGAATGATGGTTGTATTATGGTTTATAAAAAGGTGGATAAGGCTATGGGAATTGTTGGTTTTGTGGAGACGGTTTTTTTTGTTAATAACTGATGTTACGCATTAGAATAAAATATAGAAGGGATGACATTATTATTGAACATAGAATGCAGAGAATACCAAAACCCAGAATGGGTGACATGATAATATCATCCCTTCGGGATTTAATGCAGGATTGTCTGAATAATTTTCTATAATAATTTCAGTCCTTCGGACTTTTGCGCAACCGTAAGAATTAATAATCTTCTTAGATGGTATGCTTCTCTAAAAGGATGTGCATATCCAATATTTAATATCCTTTTTTAATACTTGTCCTGATGTT
>CAIWVT010000267.1 GCA_903916135.1 uncultured bacterium | reverse complement strand
CGAAAGCTAAGTTGTGACTTCCACTGCTGAGTTGACCTAAAGCTTTGTACATCACTTGTTGACCAACCAAGTTGGTAACAGTAACATTAACGTTAGAAGCTTTTGTCAAATCTAAATCAATATACGTATAATCTGAACTTGGATTGGGATAAATATTCATGGAAACAGAGTTCTCCTTTTCATCAACTCCAACAATAATTTCAGATTTAGTGATATTTGCGTAATAAATATAGTTGTCAGCATAAGCTGTTAGGTCGCCTCTTACAGCTAAGCCCGGAATTTCATCTGCTTGATAAACCAAATGAATTCTTGTGTCAGATGTATATGACATTGAACCGAAAATACATTCATCATAATCATGAAGTGCATTTGCGGTTATATCTGTTGGAACTGACCATGCATTCGTACCATAGTTTTTATAGGTAATATAAAGGTGTCGGTATAATTTTAATCCGGTTGCATCAATTTTGTCTTCGCGACAAGAAGAATAGGAAACGTAGAGATTTCCACTCGCATCAAATGTCATATTTGGCATACTCGACAATGATGCATAATAGGTTCCGAAGGGCCATGTGCCGGTTGCTACGGTTGGAAAATCGGCAATGGCATTACCGTTATAGTCCAACATGGAAGCAATCAATTGTCCGTTGGAAGATAGGGTTGTCAAATTTCCCATTCGGGTTGAATCAAGAACAGGCATTGTTTCGTTCCAATAAACTAAGCCATCAGTGTAAGGAAGATAACTCGAAGAGTCTATATTTGAAGTAGTTTTCAATACCTTCATTCTTCCCATAGTTACATGAGCTTTTCCGGTATTATCCAAAGCAACAGAATAGCAACCATCTGTTGAAGGGATAGTTGGCGTTGGAAATGATGAAACAGTAGGGAAATTATAAACAGGCACTTTAGTCCAGTTTGTGCCTCCATCAAATGATTTCATTACAAAAACATTCATCCAACTTTCGCCTACAACAAAGGCAATAGTATCGCCTTTTGCACCAGCCCAACTATAAGTGTCACCTGAAAAACCTCGGGTAACATTAGAAACAATGGTTGCCGCATCCATACCTGGAAGAACACGAGGAGTATCCCATGTTACGCCTCCGTTGGTTGATCGGATATACACCAATGCAAGCGCAAGACCTTGATAATACCATACAGCAGGCGAAACGGCTTGGTCAGTACATGCAATAATATGTACGGTATTGCCGGAAGTTATCATACGGGGCCATAAAAGAGCTGTTGTTCCATTTGTACAAGCCGGACCAATTAAAGTTGATGTGGTCCAACTTCCTGTTCCTTTTATGGCTCTTTTTGAAACTAATAAGCCTGTGCTGCCGTTATGAGATACAACAATCTCTCCCGTTCCAAGTCGTGCATACGAAGACCAACCACATCTCGAAGTTTCGATGCGTGCCGTTGGATTAGTACCCCAAGTGCTTCCATTAAAATAATTGTACCCCGAGCCTCTATCAGCAAAAGCTGTTTCGGTAATACCATAAGTGAATGTTGCGCCAATTGTTCCATCAGGATACAAATAAACTCTGTTTGGAACAGATTTGTTTGTTTGCAAATCGTAGCGAGTTATTCCAATAATGGATTCATTAATGGATTTTGACAACTGCGGAGCTACGCTTGGGTTGCTTTGTGTGCTGAAGTTCATTGTTTCTTGAACTGCTGTCAGCATTTGTGGTGATTTTAAATTTTGATATTGGTTAGGCACTTTTGCTGGGATTAACTGAGCAAAAGAACTGAATCCAACTATCAAAGCTACTGCGAAGAATAGATTTTTTTTCATAGTGTTTTTGTTTGGTTAATAATTAGTACTTAAATTAATTGCTTGTTTTTATTATTAATGGATGTTCAATTATACTATTATTTATCGTGTCGTTAAATGTATTTTTGATTTTCAATAAATAATTCATCAAAGGTACATAAAAAAAAGCCCGATAAACAAATATCGGGCTTTTTTTTTTCAAATAAGTTTCAATTATTCAATAACAATCTTTTTGGTAACTTTATTAGCTCCTGCTTCAACAGTAAAGAAATAAATACCTGATTTCAATGTGCTCACTGCGAAAGCTAAGTTGTGACTTCCACTGCTGAGTTGACCTAAAGCTTTGTACATCACTTGTTGACCAACCAAGTTGGTAACGGTAACATTAACGTTAGAAGCTTTTGTCAAATCTAAATCAATATACGTATAATCTGAACTTGGGTTAGGATAAATGTTCATATTTACTGGATTTTGATTTTCTTTTACTCCTGAAAGTCCAATTTCTGATTTTGGAATATTTACATAGTAAATGAAATTATCACCATAAGCAGTAGCATCGCCTCTAACGGCTAAACCTGGAGTTTCATCAGCTTGATACACTATGTGAATATTGTTATTTGTGGTATATGACATAGAACCAAAAACACATTCGTCATAATCATGAAATACATTTCCTGTTAAATCTGTGGCAGTTGACCATGTTGATGATCCGTTATCTTTTTTAATGATATAAAGGTGTCTGTATAATTTTAATCCTGTAGCATCAATTTTATCTTCACGACATGATGAATAAGAAAGAAAAAGATTGTTGGCAGCATCAAATGTCATAGCTGGCATAGTTGAAAGAGAAGCATAATAATTGCCAAAGGGCCATGTTCCTGAAGCAACCGTTGGAAATTCAATAACACCACTTGCATCATAATCCACCATATATCCTGGTAATTGACCATTTGCATCTAAAGTTGTTAAATCTCCCATTTGAGTTGAATCAAGAACGGGCATGCTTTCATTCCAATATACTAAACCATCTGTATAAGGATAATAAGAAGAATATCCAATAGAGTCAATTAATCCTGAAGATTTTGAATTCACCATACGACCCATACAAACATGTGCTTTTCCCGTATTATCTAATGCAATTGCATAACAACCATCGGTGCCAGGAACTCTTGGGGTTGGGAAGGCAGTGATAGGAGGTAAATTATATACTGGGATTTTTGTCCAAGTTGTACCTTTGTCATAAGATTTCATTACAAAAGTATTCATCCAACTTTCTCCAACAACAAAAGCAATGGTATCGCCTTTTGCTTTAGCCCATGAATAACCGTCACCTGAAAAACCTAAAGTAAGATTGCTAACTATAGAAGCTGAATCCATACCTGGAAGAATACGTGGTGCATCCCAAGTGGCTCCGCCATCCAATGAACGGATATACACACATGCTAATGCAAGACCTTGGTATTTCCATATAGCAGGAGATACAGCCTGATCGGTAGCAGCAATAATATGAATTGTGTTACCGGATGTAATCATACGAGGCCATAAAAGAGCAGTTGTTCCGTTTGAACAAGCAGGACCAATTAATGTAGTGGTTGTCCAGCTTCCAGTTCCTTTAACTGCGCGTTTTGATACTAATAAACCTGTGCTGCCATTGTGTGAAACAACAATTTCTCCTGCACCTAATGGAGCATAAGAAGGCCAACCACAACGTGCGGGTTCGATACGAGCTGTTGGATTTGCACCCCAAGCAGTTCCATCAAAATAGTTGTAAGCGGTTCCTCTTTCTGCGAAGGCAGTTTCTAAGGAACCATAAGTAAACGATGCTCCAATAGTTCCATCGGGATACAGATAAATTCTGTTCTGTACAGATCCGTTGGTTTGTAAATCGTAGCGGGTTTGACCAATAACTTGTTCGTTAATGGATTTTGAAGCGTGTGGCGCTACACTTGGGTTGCTTTGAGTGCTAAAGTTCATCGTTTCCTGAACTGCACCTTTTACTCTTGTTGCTTTTATATTTTGGTGTTGGTCAGATAATTGTGCTGGTTTTAATTGCGCAAACGAACTGATTCCAAACATCATAGCAACTGCTAAAAATAGAACTTTTTTCATACGTGTTTTTTTTAGTTAATTATTAATATTAGGTTGTGTTTTAATTTATCTGCAAATGTACATTATTATTTTATATTATAGCTATTATTTTAAAAAAAAAATCAATATTTAACAGGATTAACATTTTTTAAGATTCAATAGAAATCATTATTTCATAAAAAGATAATTGCAAAAGAAAGAATGTTTATTCAAAAACTATGCCAAATGTGTAGCACATAGAGTAAATGCATAATTTATTTTTTGATATAGGTATAGCTCGACAAGCAAAGCAATGAATATTTTTAAGGATATGTATATCTCGATTAACGAATATTAGCTATTCAGAATTCACCCTGCCTTTCGGAACTCCGGTTTTCCACATCCTTTCCGTTTCTTCTTGTTCTCTTTTTAATTCCTTACTTATTTCTTTATTATCCAAACGACTCAAATCGGGTTGACCTGCATTCACCCATGCCGTAAACCACAAGCATGAAACCGCACGGACTGCCCGTTGCATACGTTTCTCCACCATGTCTTGCGAACATTTTTCAAATGCAATTACATATTCTTTAGAGAACTGTTTCTTCATCACAACTCCTTTTTCTTCATACACATATTTTTTATCCTCAGCGAAACTAATATTTAGGCTGTCGTAAATACTAAAAATGATAGCTATTGCGTCATGACTTTCTCTTGTAATTTGCCAAACATAATCCGGAACTTTATCAATATATTCAGCGCGCCCAACCATGAAATTATAATCCTTTGCTTCTACTTCTGGTATGCGTGTTTCCCATAACGCATGTATGCCTTTTTGTGCTGCCGATTTCCCATCATAATATTGTGTTGAATGTAAAGGAGTACAAGCATCAGCAATGTAATGACCTATATTAGCTGACGTAGAAAGAATTCTATCCAAATCTTCATCCTTAAAAGCTTGCATGAGTGCGAAAACCATTTTGTTTATCCACCATGGGTTTATTCCATATTTCTGCAAACTGTCTTCCGTATATTTCTTAACAGCATCCTTCCAATAGAGTGGAATACTATCAAACGGATGCTCACCAAAGTATTCCAAATCTATGTAATGTTTTTTGTCTTCGCCTTCCACTCCCCACGAACGTTTGTCAGGGTCAACAGCATGTTCCGTAATATATTCAATGTGTTTCTTATAAAAGCTAAACATCTCCGCTGGCAAAGCAAAAACTGCCATACGGTTTATCGTTTTGTGACCATAAAACCCAAACGGATAGGCTCGTTGGCTTGCCGATAGTTGAACTATCGCAACAAGAATAAAAATAATATAGCTCTTAGCACATTTCACCGAATGGAATTATTTTGTCCTTATTTAAAATCGGAATAATATCTGTCTTATCAAACGTATGACAATACTCAATCACGTCGTCCAAGCCCAATCTCCGCAAACGATGACGATGTGCACATTTTTGTATATATTCCAACAAATTGGGTTTTGCCGTATTCCACAAATCTTGGGCAGCCATCGTTGAATCACAAATCGTAGTAAAATTTTCATCCAACAATAATTGTTCAATCAAGGCACCTGCAAACACAGTATCTTCAAGATTAAATCTGTTCTTCCATCCCGAACAAAACAGCAAGACATCATGCGTATCATTCAGCAAAAAATCCTTCACAGCGGAAAAGTTTAAATACGAACCTATCAGTAGCCGATAAGCATGCGACGCTTTTTGTATGGCTTTAGTGCCATTCGTAGTGCAATAAGCTATACTCGCATTCCGAACTTTATCATTCATGAAATTGAACGGAGAATTACCAAAGTCAGCAAAGTCTAACACTACACCATCTCTTTCGCCTGCCACAACCATCCCATTTTGTTTACATTGTCGCGCTTCTTCAACCGAACCCACAGGAATTATCTCCTTCACACCCCACGAAAAAGCCGTACAGATAGCCGACGTAGCACGCAGTATATCTATCAATACCACATTTTTAGTTGAAATTTCATAAAGATCGAGTAGGGCAGGAGTGAAGCATACTTCGATGTGTTTTTTTGTTGTCATAGCGGTGAGTTTATCAGTTTGGCTTATCAGTCATTTTAAATAAAAAAAGCAAATATAAAGATTATTTGCCGAAAATTTCCACTAAAGTAGTAATTTTGCAATGTTTTTTATTCTCATATATAATAAAAGGTATAAAACACACATTTTTCATTCAAACAAGAAAACAATAAATGCCAACAACAAATTTCGGGGGCATCCCCCCCAAATATGACAACTTAGAGAAAGCCAAGGTCGTGATTTTGCCCGTGCCTTACGATGGCACCAGCACTTGGATTAAAGGTGCCGACAAAGGTCCCGACGCCATCTTAGAAGCTTCTGCCAACATGGAATTATACGACATCGAAACCAACAGCGAAGTCTATAAAAAAGGAATCTTCACCGCACCTGCCGTTTCCGAAGCCCAAAGCCCCGAGAAGATGACCGAAGCCGTTTATGCCGCTTCCTTACAATATGTAACCGCGAAAAAATTCCTCGTCACGTTGGGTGGCGAACATTCCATAAGCGTCGGTGCCATTCAAGCCTATGCCGAAACCTACCCCAACCTCACCGTCTTGCAGTTCGATGCCCATTCCGACATGCGTCCCGAATACGAAGGCAGCCGTTTCAATCATGCTTGTGCCATGTCGCGCGCCGTCGAGATGTGTCCCATTGTCCAAGTGGGCATTCGCAGCATGGATGTTGACGAAAAAAAATACATACATCCCGACAGGATATTCTACGCCGAAAACCGCCACCGCGATACCGATTGGATGAACAAAGCCGTAAGTTTATTGTCCGAAAACGTCTATATCACCATTGATTTGGATGTCTTCGACCCATCCATCATGCCTTCCACAGGCACCCCCGAACCCGGCGGTCTCCTTTGGCACGAAGTCCTCGACATGATTCGTCTCGTGAATGCAAAAACCAACATCGTCGGCTTCGATGTCGTCGAACTTTGCCCCAACACCATCAACAAAGCACCCAATTTCCTCGCTGCGAAGCTTATCTACAAAATCCTGAGTTATAAATACACTAAAAAATAAAAATCATGACACCAAAAAAAGAAGACCTCTTAAAAGAAACCATCAAACATTTTGATATCAAGGCAATCAACACCACGCCCATCATCAACGCCATGCGCGACATGTCATTCACCTCGCGCGACACCGCCATCGCTGCCGACATCTACGACCGTATGATTCTCAACAAAGACTGCACCATCATGCTCACCTTAGCCGGAAGCACCAGCGCAGGCGGTTGCATGCAGGTCTATGTTGATATGGTAAAATCCAAAATGATTGACGTCGTGGTTGCCACGGGCGCATCCATCGTTGACATGGATTTCTTCGAAGCCCTCGGCTTCAAACATTACAAAGGCACCCCGTTTATTGACGACAACATGCTCCGCGATTTGTATATAGACCGCATCTACGACACTTTTATTGATGAAGAACAACTCCAAGCCTGCGACGCAACCATCTACCAAATCACCAACTCCCTTCAACATCGTCCCTATTCCTCCCGCGAATTTATTTGGGAAATGGGCAAATATCTCTCCACCCATGCCGTCAAAAAAGATTCCTTGGTGCAGGTCTGCTACGAAAACAACGTGCCCATCTTTTGCCCTGCCTTCAGCGACTCCAGTGCCGGTTTCGGCTTAGCCAAACATCAATGGGAAAACCCCGAAAGCCACGTCAGCATCGATTCCGTCAAGGATTTTCTCGAGCTAACCAAAATCAAAATGGCTGCCAAAACCAGTGGTTTGTTTATGGTGGGCGGCGGTGTACCCAAAAATTTCACCCAAGACACCGTCGTCTGCGCCGAAGTCCTCGGCAAAAACGTTCCCATGCATCAATATGCCATCCAAATCACCGTTGCCGACGTGCGCGATGGCGCTTGCTCCAGCTCCACACTCAAAGAAGCCTCCTCTTGGGGCAAAGTCGAAACCATCTACGAGCAGATGGTCTATGCCGAAGCCACCACCGTCGTGCCCCTCATCGCCAGCTATCTCTACCACAAAGGCGATTGGCAACAACGCACCAACTTTGAATGGACAAAACTCTTTATGAAGTAATTGGATACGATAAACTAATTATTTGTTTTATATGATAAATTACAAGTCAAAATACTCATTCTTAATAAAGGTGGTATAAAAATAGCATTGGCAAATGTTTTGAATTGAATAATAATTTTATTTGATTATTCATAGATAAAAAAAAAGTACTAAATTTGCCAAATTATTAATTTTAAGAAAATGGAATCCGTAGATATTGGAAAAAAAAAGAGACCACTTATTGACATAAGTCTATCAATAATAAACCTTGATTCCGAGAACCCACGTTTAGCAAAACAAAGGGATAATGTAACTCAGTTTGACTTAATTAAAACGCTCTATGAAGAATTTGATTTAGAAGAGTTAGCTATGTCTATGGCTGAAAATGGATATTTTGATGAAGAGCCTATTATTGTTGTACCAACAAAAATTCCTGATGATATTGTTATTGATACGAATGCCGATGTGGAAATTATTCAAAATCAACTCAAAACCCTTATTAAAGAAGGGAAAATTGAATTTACTGTTGTTGAAGGTAATAGGCGGATAGCCACTGCAAAAATTCTAACAACGAATTTGTTAAGACAACAGTTAAATATTAGAGAGGAATCATTTCCAAAGACAAAAGATCCTAAAACTGAAAATGACTTATTAGAAATCCCTGCCATTATTTATTTTGATAGAAAAGATGTAGCCCCCTACCTTGGAGTAAGACATATTACTGGATTATTAAAATGGGATGCATACGCCAAGGCAACTTATATTGCTCGAAATATTGAAGATAGTGTAGATTCAGGTATAGAAATTAATCAAAGCATTAGAACTATTCAACTTCAAATTGCAGATCGCAGCGATGTAATTAGAAAACAATATCTGTGTTACAAAGTAATGAAGGAAGCTGAAGACGATTTGTCATTTGATACTAAAAATATAAAAAATAAAT
>CAIWVT010000266.1 GCA_903916135.1 uncultured bacterium | reverse complement strand
TAAGCTCTGCTGAAGGTAAAAATTTTTATAATAATTTCCCCCTGAGTAATTATATTAAATGACGCAGGAAGAAATATTAGTAAGCCAAAAACCATAGCCAGTAAAATTATTTTTTTATAGATATATTTGTAAGAAACACGAGAAATTATATAAAAAAATATGATAAAGGTTGAAGCTAAAAGTTGTGCACCAATATTGTTTGCAAGACTTATCGCGACAATAAAAAAAACAAACGAAAAAACTTTTATTAAGGGATTGATATGAAAAAGGTTTGTTTTTTCAGAAGAAATATTTGATTGCCTATACATCGTTTTCAGAGTATTTGCGACGATTTTGAGTGTTTTTTCAAGAAACGACAATTTGTTTTTACGGAAATTCAAAGCTGAAATTTCTAAATTGTCTTTTTGTAAAAGAAATGCCGGAATATCCATTTTTATTTTTTTATAATAAACTTTGAAATCAATATGGTTACACCCATAGTTACTGTAGCACCAATGATTCCTGATAGAATATAATATCCCGATTGATGAGCAACCGAAGTGTCCTTCACATTCATTGAATAATCCGTCAAGGGAGCTTTGTATGTGTTTGCGTATTTTTGCAATCCTTCCGGCACATATCCGATAAGGTCTTTTACGGTTTCTGCTGACCATTCTCCCCAAGCATCGCCTGCATTGAAAACCATTGGAAGTAGTATTCCTATTGGAGTTAATAGTGAAAGAACTATCAAGGTGATCATTATTTTTTTCTGAAGTCTATTCATTTTTGCCTCCTTTTTGTATTGCAAAAATCATTGATGAATCGTGGCTAAAAAAATATCTGACAACAAAAGCCGTAACAAGTCCTTCGACAATACCGAATAGTATTAAATGTTCAAAAGCCATTGCAGGTATAGCAATAGAGAGATTATAAGGACAATAAAGTGCTTTTCCTTCATGAGTGGTTGCTATCAATGGTTGTAAGCCAAATTCAATGGCAGTTAAAATTGAAGTTAAAACCAGACTTAGGTATCCAGCAATAAATGCAGAAACAAAAATCCTTCGCGGATTAACTGATTTTAGTCGAATGATTTTAAAAAAATAAAAGGCAACAAAAGGCATAAAAATTGCCATATTAAAGCAGTTAGCACCAATGGCTGTTATGCCGCCATCTCCAAAGATTAATGCTTGGATTATCAAAGCTACTGATACTGCAATCACGGTTGCCCAAGGTCCTAAAATAATCGCAATCAAAGCAGATCCAACAGCATGACCGGTTGTTCCGCCGGGAATAGGCAAATTAAACATCATAATTATAAACGAAAACGCCGCTGCCATGCCAAGATACGGAATATTTTTTACAGAAACTTCTTTCTTAACTTTTCTAACAGCAATAGCAGCAATGCCAACAAAAGCACCGAAAAGTGGGATATATGTTTGTGGACTCAGGTAACCATCTGGAATGTGCATATTAAATAATATTATAAAATAATTTGATATGCCATATTAAAGACATAGATTTTTAACAAGCTCTTGCTCATTTAATTTTTTATTAATTGGTTTAGCTTTTTCGTTCATCATACTTATTGTTTCAAAGACATGCTTCAATAAACTACTTCAAAGTTATAATCGTTGAACAATGGTTTTTTCAATAGTTTGAATTCCATTCGCATCTATGCGATTTTCTTTCCTGCTGATGGACCTGGCTTAAGCGAATGAATCTCTTCAATATGAATCACCACAACAGCATACGGTTTTGGCATCCCAATTTTTGCAGACATGGCAACCGCCATATCATATAGGTCTCCACTTTCTTGTAGGTTTGGGGTTCCGATAAAACGATATCCATCAATTATGTCGCGGTTTACGACAGACACCGCAACTTTTGAGCCTCTTTTAATATTAGTGTAGGTTTCGCCTCCCGTGCCCTCAGTAAATATTAGCGTATCATCCGATAAAACGCGTGTGGAACGTTTGGGTGCAACATTTGGCGTTCCGTCAGCATTCACAGTTCCCACAAAACATTGCTGTGTTGCTATCATGTCTTTCATTTCTTGTGTTAGAGTTGCCATAATTATTTTTTTTTAGATTATTACTTGTTAAAATTTTAAATTCTACATATAGAAAGTCTTGATTTGCACAATGTGAATAATAGAATAACGATATAGTCAAAACATTATTTTTCATCATACATACTCTCACTTGGCTCATAAACTCTTTTGTTGTTCCAAACTTATTCTATACATTATTGCAGATATTTTTATTGACATCTCTAATAAATTCCACTTTATTAAACGATTTTTTCTTTTTAGTTTCATGGTACTAAAGTATTAAGCTATTCTTAATAAAAGTAGAATGCTTAATGCTGTCCTTGAAAAAAATACAAGCATCAAAGATACAAATATTTTTTAAGCTAACATTTTTTATCTGACATTCTCTCAATAAATTAATCATTATTTGAACAAAACATGTATATTTGCAAAAAAAATTAGCCATGAAACAGAATCTTTTTATATTGCTCTTTCTACTCATTATCAGCATTCCCCTTTTCGGACAAAAGAAATTGGAAGTGCTTTTTTTAGGAAACAGCTATACGTATGTAAACGACTTGCCGGCCTTAATAGCTCAAATTGCCCTATCCAAAGGCGACACTTTGGTTCACGATCAGAACACTCCGGGGGGATACACCTTTCAAGGACATTCTATTGATGCCACATCCTTGAGCAAAATTAATGCGCGCTCATGGGATTATGTCGTGTTGCAAGAGCAAAGTCAGATGCCAGCTTTTCCACCTTCGCAAGTGGCTACGGACGTATATCCTTATGCCGATTCCTTGAATAAATACATCAAACGAAATGATAGCTGCACAAATACCTTGTTTTTTATGACCTGGGGACGCCAAAATGGCGATGCTTCCAACTGTGCTTCCTACCCGCCAATTTGCACCTACGAAGGCATGCAAGCAAGTTTGCGTCAAAGCTATATGACCATGACTCAAACCTTGAATGCAGTCGTTGCTCCTGTGGGCGTGGTGTGGAAAAAGGTGCGCAATCAGGGCGATTCCATCTTGTTATATAATGCGGATGAAAGCCATCCAAGTTTGGCAGGGAGTTATTTAGCAGCCTGCACTTTTTATGCTACGATGTTCCACAAATCGCCAATAGGTTCGTCCTACTATGCCGGATTAAACCCTGCCACCGCCCTGCATCTTCAGCAATATGCCGCTCAAGTTGTTTTCGACAGTTTGGCATTGTGGCAAATTGACACACTCACCGCTCATGCCGCTTTTTCTATGAATGCCAATCAAAATAATGTAACGATTACCAACACTTCGTTGAATGCGGATGCCTATTATTGGGATTTTGGTGATGGTCAAACCTATAGTGGCAACACCACATCACACACCTATGCGACAACTGGAACTTTTACAGTGAAGCTTGTTGCTTATCGTGGCTGCACGTCCAGTACGGTATCTCATACTATCGGTATTACTTCCGTTGGAATTGAAAATGCTGTTTATGCGCCCATGTCATTAATGCAGTATCCTTCCCCTGCAAATGATTTCATTATTTTTGGAACATCCGAAATAAAAAAATCTTTTATTTATACCTTATATAATATAGAAGGCTTGGAAGTGATGCAGGGGCGAAGTGTTTTGGGCAACGAAATTTCAGTAGGGATGCTTCCAAATGGCATGTTTTATTATGTTTTGAACATAGATGGGGATGTTTTTAAAGGAAGATTTTCGATTGTAAGATAATATTAAGTATAAATTGTTTATTTTTGTACCGAAAATCAAGATTATTATGGCGTGGTTTTTGATAGTAATCAAGCTTAAAAAACAATTATTAAAATGAAAAACATTGCACTGATCGTATTATTTTGTTTTTACTCATTGAGTAATTATGCATCCCCCATTGATTCAACAGCAGGAATTGATAGTACACAGAAAATTGTGAATGATGATATCAATAATAGTATTGCAGCAGCCATCTGTGCGGGAGATGCTAAGAAATTGGCTTTCTATTTCAGCTCGAGCATAGATTTGACGCTACCGAATACCGACGGAACGTACAGCAAATCGCAAGCCGAAATGATAGTCATGAAGTTCTTTTCGCAATATCCTCCCGATTCGTTCAAAATCAATCAACAGGGTTCGTCCAACGAAGGTTCGCAATTTGCTATCGGTACCTATAGTTCGAAATCCGTAAAATTTAGAACTTATTTTCTTGTGAAAAAGGTGAGCGGCATACCGCAGATTCAACAACTTCAATTCGAAAAAGAATAATTTCTTTACAATGTGTTACTCTATTCTTTAAATTTTGTAATCTAGCAGAAAAATAGAGATCTGTTTTCATGGATATAATTAAGAAACTTATCAAACAAGCCCTTGCCGAAGATATTGGCGATGGCGATCATACTTCACATGCCACAATTCCTGAAGCTGCACAGGGAACGATGAAGCTCTTGGTGAAAGAAGATGGTGTGATAGCGGGCGTGGACATTGCACGTTTGGTTTTTCAGGAAGTGGATGAGCGCATCGTGATGGATATTATAATAAAGGATGGGACTCATGTTAAAAAAGGCGATGTTGTTTTTTATATTTCAGGACGTTGTATATCTATGCTCACCGCCGAACGCACCATGTTGAACTTCATGCAACGCATGAGTGGAATTGCAACTTCTACCTATAATTATAGTAAGACCTTGAAAGGAACAAAAACACTATTGCTCGACACACGGAAAACAACGCCAAATATGCGCATCTTTGAGAAGATGGCAGTGGCAATTGGCGGAGGGCAAAATCACCGCATGGGATTGTACGACATGGTGATGATAAAAGACAATCATGTTGATTTTGCAGGCGGGATACAGCAGGCGATAGAAGTTACACAAACCTATGTGAAGAAATTAGGTAAAGATTTAAAGATTGAAATTGAAGTAAGGAACTTTTCCGAATTGGAAGAAGTCTTACGTATTGGACAAGTGGATAGAATTATGTTAGACAATTTTACACCAGAGAATCTAAAAAACGCCATTCAATTGATTGGCGGGAGATACGAAACGGAAGCTTCGGGAAATATCACCCTGTTGAACATAAAAGAATATTCAGACAGTGGTGTAGATTATATTTCGGTGGGAGCCATAACACATCATATCAAAAGTTTGGATTTAAGTTTGAAAAGCTGTTAGATGGAACCAAAATTTAGCCTTCAAACATCCATAAAAGAATCTCGTCTATTTAGGGCGTTTCGGATTATTACCAAAAAGATAATTCTTCCGGGTTTTGATCGTATGCCGCTCTATGATGTGATTGTGTTCTTTATAAAAGGTTTGATGGACGGCAGCATCACAACCCGTGCAAGCTCTATTGCCTTCAAGTTCTTCTTGGCGATGTTTCCTGCCATCTTGTTTTTATTTACACTGATTCCGTATATACCGATACAGCATTTCCAAAGAACTTTGTTGGAAACCATCCACACCTCTGTTCCCGAAAACTTTTATATTCTGATTAATTCTACCATAACCGACATCATCTCTCGCCAGCAAGGCGGTTTGCTTTCCTTTGGTGTGGTTATGGCTTTATATTTTGCTTCGAACGGAGTTCTTGGGGTGATTGTAGCTTTTAATAATACTTCGCATAGTATCGAAACACGAAAATGGTGGCAACAATATATGATTTCTATTGTACTTATGGTAATCCTTTCTCTTATTGTCGTGATTTCGACGGCATTGATACTACTAGGAACTGCGGGTATAAAGTACTTAAATACTGCACATATTATTGACACATCTTTAGTTTTGTACCTTATTAAGTATGGTCGTTGGGTGGTTGTATTGTTGATGGTTTTCTTTGCTATTTCGTTTCTTTACTTTTTGGCTCCTGCTAAAAGACAACGCTTTCGGTTCATATCAGCAGGTTCAACCTTAGCAACATTATTGTTTATTGCCACCACCTCAGGCTTTAATTTTTATGTGAACAACTTTGCCAAGTACAACGCCCTGTATGGATCCATCGGAACCATCATTGTAATTATGATGTGGTTGTATTTTAACTCTATTGCCTTATTGGTGGGCTTCGAATTAAATGCAAGTATCGCAGTTGCAAAGAAAACATTAGCTACAAAAGATTAGTTAGCAAGCCAAATAGAAACATTTTTCAACTCAATTTCGTTTTTCCCATTGTTCCAAAAATAGAGAGACATTTTTTGTGCCTTTCCATCTGGATTCACTAATGGGTATGTGAAGTATAACTTTTTAAATTCAGATGCAACGGTATTGTTGAGATAAACATTTAATGGATAACTCTTATAATACACTTGCTTGATATCTT
Source organism: uncultured bacterium (assembly GCA_903916135.1). Taxonomy (GTDB): domain Bacteria; phylum Bacteroidota; class Bacteroidia; order Bacteroidales; family CAIWKO01; genus CAIWKO01. Next base: position 21,613 of record CAIWVT010000266.1, on the reverse strand, counting down.
CATTAATAGAAACCACCATGTCGCTATTGCCACTATTAAACTTATTGATCCTGCAATCTGCTGTAAAATACAGATTGAGATCTTTTGTATTATACCAATCCAAATCAATGTCTATAAGGTTCGTGAACTCATTTTCGGGCACAAGTTTCAATGTGGAATCGCATGAATGATTTCTTGTTAAGTAGGCAATGCATGAATCTTCTCTATCGCTACAGGAATTTACACAATAAAGTATCGGATTTTTTATCTGTAGAAATTCCATTAAATTCTTTTCACGATGCTCCTTTCTAAATACAGAAATCTTTCCATTGGTTCCCATAGGCTCCAATTCATTAATGATTTCGGGATAACCATTCACAACATCAGAAAGGATGAACTCATTTTGCATAACTACATAGTCAAAGCCCCATGTAAAAGCATCATTTATTGTACCTGCATTCGGCGACATCAATACATAACCACTTCGATTCATCAAGTTAAAAGAATTGTTGGCAGACCACGCATTTATAACTAATATGCGAGCATCTGAACTGATTTTTAAAGAATCAAGATAGGCTGACGCTCCTTGAAAGTTAATGGTCTCAGCGCGAAACCGATTGTTGCGATCTTCCGCATAACGAAAAGTCATGTCTTTTTGGCACTTCCCGAAACTAAAATAGCCTAACAAAACCGTAAATATCATAAGAACAATTTTCGCGTACAATTTCTTCACAGAAAAACTATCCATACATAATATCAAAAACAGTATGCAAGGCAGATAAAAACTATCGAGAAAATAATAATCGTGACTGTGAAACTGTGCCACCATCAAACTTAGATAGGCACATGCACCCAAAAACGTTATAATAAATTGAAATCCCACAGCCTTTTGAAATGCTGTTAGTGATTTATTTTTAATCCAATGAAAAATAAATAGAATCAATAATAAAATAAAGGCACTATAATGAAATATCGTGAAATAGGACAGAAACCACGAATCATAAATGTGTTTAAATATTTCGCGTATCTCCTTCATATTGGTAACAGGCATTATATTCATTAAGAAAACCGAGCCATAAGTTTTTGCCAACCACTTATTATACATGAAATATGCAAATAATATTGCGAAAGCAATCAGAAATGTCAGGATAGGTTTGATTATGTTTTTTCTACGCTCTTTAATAACATCGAAAAGTATTTGACAAAACATGGAGCCAAGAAATAACGCATACGGCGTGCGACTTAATGCTGCTATGAATACAAAAAGAACAGCCAAAGCTATATTTTTAAATATCCGATTTCGACGATATTCGAAAAAGAAATAATACCCAATTAATACACTTGCCAACGAACTAATGGAAGGCAAAAATCCATCAAAATAATAAACCAAAACCGGGGATAAGAAAGCAAAAACTATCACCGCAATGGATTTAATATTCGAGTGCGTGTTAAACCGTACAATACGATACAGAAAAAAGAAACCAATAAGCGCATATAATAAATTGTATAAACGAAAAACTACTGGACTGTTGTTCCTAAAAAAAGTCATAATGGCAGCAATAACATATTCATGTATTGGGCAATCCACCTGAGTTATCCCCTTGGGGTTGCTTAGCGGAACAGCCGCGGGGAACTGTGGATTAAGATTGTAAGTCTGCGGATGCAATAAATCGAAGCCGTTCCGCTGAAAATTCAATGCAAGCGCATAGCGATCTCCTTGTGCCCACGTATGAATGTTACCTGGAAAAGATTTAATGTTAGTTGAATAGAACTTCATGCAAAATAGCACCATTACTAAAGCAAAGAGTAACATGCCTCCTTTTTTATGCAATGAATTTTGATTTGCTTTGATGTATTTCTTTAGTTTTGTTTTCATAGTATTCCTATTCTATAATATTTTAGTCTCGTTTCTGAAAAATCTTTTGCATTTCCTAAAATGCCATTTCGATAAATATTGCGTAAAAATAATAAGAATTATTTATATATGGACAAAAATTTGTAATATTGTGCTCAAATCTAAATTCATTATGATAATTCATCCCATTTTACAGAACCAACCTCCTGCTTTAAAACTCTTATATTTTCTTTTAATTTTGACAGGAAGCTTATTTTTAGTAAATATATTTGGCTTAGTATTGGCTTTCCCGATTTTCGGGCGGTCATTCTTAGAAAGTTTGTCACAAGGATATGACTTCTCAAACCCTGATGTTATTTCAAAACTGAAGTACCTTCAAATTGTAAATCAATTCGCTCTATTCATAGTCCCTTCTCTTGTTTTTACTCTTTTTGCAGGAAATAAAATATTCACGTATGTACGCATAAAGCGTAATATCTCCCCTGTTTTTCTGATGTTCGCACTTTCGGTGGTGATTGTAGGCTTGCCGTTTATCAATTGGATAGGCGAAGTGAACGCCCGCATGTCATTCCCACAAGTGTTCTCTAACATTGAACAATGGATGAAAAGCTCGGAAGCGCAAGCCGCAGAAGTCACCACGGCTTTCCTAAACACGCCGTCCATTTGGGGTTTCGTGGTGAATATGCTTATGATTGCCATCTTGCCTGCCCTTGGAGAAGAACTTTTTTTTAGAGGTGTGTTGCAACGAATATTTAAAGAATGGTTCAAAAATATTCATGTTGCTGTATTCGTGACTGCATTTATCTTTAGTGCAATACATATACAGTTTTATGGTTTCATCCCAAGGTTTTTGCTTGGCATATATTTGGGTTACATATTTTATTGGTCGGGCAATTTATGGATTCCAATTTTGATTCACTTTTTGAACAATGGTTTGGCAGTATGTGTAGCGTTTTTATCAGCTAAAGGATTGCTCAAAGCCAATTTTGACACCTTCGGTCGCTCTGACGACACCTTCGTCATTGTGTTTAGTGCGATTGTAGTAAGTTTATTGGTCTTTTTGTTGTTTAGAAATAGGCGGTCAAATAAGGAGTTTGGTATCAAATAAAAATAATAGAAAACGAAGCTAAATTCCAAGGTTGCCCCTACGAACCCCGACATTACATGTACGGGACAGGTTACGAATATGCGAATTACGAATGCCTCAAAAATCTCTGTGTATCTCCTTTTGCTCAGTGTATCTCTGTGTAACAACCAAGAATGAACCACAAAGGCATCAAGTACACCAAGTTTCACTAAGAAATTAGGAATTAAGCCAAATGGCATACAGCAAAGATTGCAAAGAGTAACAACTAAACCAAACCTTTTGCCTCAAATCTTTTAATTTACACATAATAAGCATGATGTAAAATATTTGTTCTTTAAAATCGAAGCTCTGAGCTTCATCATTACAGTAATGAACTGCTAATTTGAAGCAATGAACTGCTTTATTACAGTAATGAGCTTCATCATTACAGTAATGAACTGCTTTATTACAGTAATGCACTTCATCATTACAGTAATGAACTGCTAATTTGAAGCAATGAACTGCTTTATTACAGTAATGAGCTTCATCATTACAGTGACGAACTGCTTTATTACAGTAATGAGCTTCATCATTACAGTAATGAACTGCTAATTTGAAGCAATGAACTGCTTTATTACAGCAATGAGCTTCATCATTACAGTAATGAACTGCTTTATTACAGTAATGAACTTCATCATTACAGTGATGATCTGCTTTATTACAGCAATGAACTGCTATTTACAGCAATGAACTTCATCATAGCAGTAACGAACTGCTTTATTATAGCGATGAACTTCAAAAAAACATGATTTTTTATTTTTGCAGATAAGATGATCAAGGAATTATAACAAGGGAGTTGAATTTAAAAAATGCCATGGCTTGTCCCTACCTTCGATATTTCAGAAAACACACCTCCCATTTTCCTTATTTTATATATTTCTACCTATTTATTAGATGCATGTTGAAGATTTTTCATATCTTTGTAAAAGAATTATCCATTATAATGAAAACAAAAATTCTTCTGTGTATGTTGATGTTGCTGGGGCAGTTTTGTTTTGGGCAAAAAGAAGGTAATGTGTGGTTGTTTGGCGATTCTGCAGGAGTTGATTTTAATTCGACACTACCACATGCAATATTAAATGGAATGACTAAAACTGGTGAAACTTCAAGTAGTATTTGTGATAAGAATGGAAATTTACTTTTTTATGCAGGATCAATAAACCCAAGTTTTTATGATAATATCACAATTTGGAATAAGAATAATCAGATAATTCAAAATGGTAGTGGGTTATATGGACAAAGTTCAATAACTCAGGGAACATTATTATTGTCAGAACCTGAATCGCAAAATATTATATATCTTTTTCATGGTTTAATTCCTAACATTTATTGTACTATAATTGATAGAAATGGTGATTCTGGAAATGGCAATGTAATAGTAAAGAATAAAATTTTACTCCAAACAGATAGTATTACTGAAAAATTAATTGCTATAAAACATGCTAATGGCAGAGATTGGTGGATAATTGCTCACAGAAGTTCAAATAATACTTTTCTTAAATACATCTTTCAAAAAGATACTATTTTGGGACCGTTTGAACAAAAAATTGGTTCCATACAAACTGGGGGATTGCTTATGGAACAAGGGAAAATGGGTCAAATGTGCACTTCAAAATATGGAAATAAAATAGTATGTGTCACTTTAAATGGCGTGGTCGATATTTTTGATTTTGATAGATGTACTGGAGTGCTTAATAATTGGATTGATTTGGGCGATCACAATACAGAATATTATGGTTGTTCAATTTCCCCCGACAATTCGAAATTGTATATTTCAACGGGTAATGAAGGATTTAGTACATATCAAAAATTAGTTCAATTTGATTTGAACGCGAGTAATATTGAAACATCGAAGACTTTAATCTATGAATATAATAATCACACTGTCTTGAATTTTGGACAACAACAAATTGGTGTTGATGATAAAATCTATATTGCAAAGGACTACATTTTTTATCCTAATGAAATTTATGATTCAGTTAACCTGTTTTTAGGGGTAATAAATAATCCCAATTTAATGGGCATAAATTGCACTTACATAGATAATGGTCTATATTTAGCAGGGAGAAAATCTCATATTGGTTTACCAAATATTCCCAACTATTCTTTAGGAAGATTAGTTGGAAGTGCATGCGATACGATACCTGAACCAAAAGATACAATGCCTGTTTATTATATCCCCAACATCTTTTCGCCCAATGGCGATGGTCAAAATGATGTGTTTCGCCTGCGAAGCGAGCAAATAGCAAGTGTACATTTGCAGGTATATGACCGCTGGGGCAACAAGGTTTTTGAAACCAATGATATGAATGATGGTTGGGATGGGATGTATCAGGGTAAGAAATGTGAAGTGGGAGTCTATGCCTGGTGGGCAGAAATCCTATTTAAAAATGGCGTACGGGAAGTGAAGAAGGGGAATGTTACCTTGGTGAGATGATATGGGAAATGAAAAATGAAAAATGAAAAATTAATAATGGAAACGAAAGATTTCGATGCAAACCTATATGCATTAATATTGGGTAAACTTTAGCAAGATTTTCGCAAGCGATGCGCATGGTTTTCTAACAAATAATGAATTAACAAAGGGCGGTTGATAAATATTTTTTTTTGCTAACTCCATCTTAAAAATTTAAACTATTTTAGTACCCTAATTTAGCAAAGATATGGCAATAAAATTCGATAGTCCAAAAAACTCATCTTCAATCATTAAGGTAATTGGAGTTGGTGGCGGCGGCAGCAATGCTGTAAATTTTATGTACAACCAAGGAATAAAAGGGGTTGATTTTATCATTTCCAACACCGATCAACAGGCTTTGGAGACCAGCCCCATTCCAAATAAAATCAAACTTGGCGCTACGCTTACCAATGGCATGGGTGCAGGTTCCATTCCTGAAACAGGAAGAAAAGCTGCCCTTGAAACTATTGATGACATAAAAGAGATATTGGAACAAAACACCAAGATGGTATTCATCACAGCAGGAATGGGTGGCGGAACAGGAACGGGAGCTGCTCCGGTTATTGCTCAAATCGCGAAAGAAATGGGGATTCTTACGGTGGGAATCGTAACGCTTCCGTTTTCATTTGAAGGCAGAAAAAGGAAACAACAGGCAGAGCAAGGCTTGGAAGAATTACGTAAATATGTTGACACTCTTTTGATCATCTGTAATGATAAATTACGTCAACTTCATGGTGATTTGAAACTCTCCGAAGCATTTGAAAAGGCTGACAATATCCTCGCGATTGCAGCAAAAGGAATTGCAGAAATTATCACGGTTACAGGTTATATTAATGTTGACTTTAATGATGTGAATACCGTAATGCGTGAAAGCGGTGCAGCCATTATGGGAACAGGTTTGGCTGAAGGAGAAAATAGAGCCATTAAGGCTGTTGAGTTGGCATTATCATCGCCATTGTTGGATGATAGCGATATCACCGGGGCGCAAAATATCTTGTTATATATTTCATCGGGTTCCGAAGAAATCTCTATGGACGAAGTATCGGAAATCACGGATTATATTCAACAAGCAGCCGGATCCACTGCTGAAATTATATGGGGAAATGGCAATGACGAATCCTTAGGTGCTAAAATCAGTGTTACTTTAATTGCTACAGGATTTACTGCTGGAAAAAATCTTGAATATTCCCCTACAAAGGAACCTGAAAAAGTTGTAATAAATCTTGATGAAGTTAAAGTTCCGGTTATAGTGCCAATTACACCTCCTGTTGTTGAGGAAGAAATGAAAGTTGTTATCAGGGATTTCAAGTTTGAAGAAAAGAAAGAAGATGTTCAAAATATCATAGTTTCAGAAAAAGAACATACACCTTTTACTACTTCGACTTTTATTACACAACAACCCTATAAAGAACCAAAAATAGATTTTCAACCTGTTCCTAATCCTGGAGAAATGTTTCTTTTTGTAAAAGACAAGGTGAATGAAGAGCCTGTTCATAACGAACCTGTTACTCCTACTAATGTTGTTCCTAATGAAATTTCAACCCCTCCAGTTTCTATCGAAAATGAGACCATGGTGATTAAAGATCGCGAACGGAGACTGCGTTTAAAGGAAATGAGCCAAAAATTCAATCACCCTGAGGGATTAAATGAACTGGAAAAAGAACCCGCCTATATCCGTCGCAACGTTACTTTGCTCAACACGACTCCTTCTTCGGAATCAGAAATTTCAAAGCTTTCAATGGGCAATGGCGATGAGAAAAAAAACGAAATAAAGCCTAATTCTTTTTTACACGATAATGTTGACTAATAAATCATGAGTTTAGAACTAAAAATAAATGAGGATATCAAACAAGCTATGCTCGCAAGAGACAAAGAAAAGCTTGAAGCCTTACGTGCTGTAAAATCAGCTTTGCTCCTTGCAAAATCTGAAAAAGGTGGTGATGGAACTGTGGACGAAGACGCTGAAATCAAAATACTGCAACGCTTAGTGAAGCAGCGTCGTGAAACGGCTGAAATTTATACTGCGAAAGAAAGAAAAGATTTAGCCGATATTGAATTGTTCCAAGCAAGTATTATTCAACATTACTTGCCCGAACAAATGAGCGATGAAGAGCTAAGCTCCATAATTAAAGAGGTAATAACTGAAACAGGTGCCACTTCCGTCAAAGACATGGGGAAAGTTATGGGGCTTGCTGCAAAGAAATTAGCCGGCAAGGCTGACAACAAAGCTATTTCCGAAAAGGTGAAGCAAATGCTTGGCATTTGATTATTTTGTCAATTGCTTAATCTCCTGTCATCTCCATTTCTGTATTAAACTCTGTAGTTTCGTGTTATGAAAACCGGAGATATTTTATTTAAGGCATTGCTTTTGCAGCCTATTTCTAAGGATGAAGCGCTATACTTATATAGTAATGCGCCTTTGCCCGAACTGATTTATACCGCAAACCAAATCCGCAAGGCGCACCATCCCAATAATATTGTTACTTGGATTATTGACCGCAATGTAAATATCACGAACATTTGTGTTTCACAATGCACCTTCTGCAACTTTTGCACCATCAAGACACATGCAGATGCCTATATCACATCCACGGAAGAGTACATACAGAAAATAGATGAGATGATTGGCATGGGCGGTTCACAACTCTTGTTGCAAGGCGGCATGCATCCCGATTTAGGATTAGATTTCTATACGTCACTATTTTCTATGTTAAAATCACTTTACCCTGCCGTGAAACTACATGCCTTAGGTCCGCCTGAAGTTGCTTATCTTTCAAAAAAAGAACATAAAACCTACAAAGAGATATTAATTGCTCTCACACAATCCGGTTTGGATAGTTTGCCCGGTGCCGGTGCGGAAATTCTGTCCGATAGAGTTCGTAAGTTGATTTCTCCTGCTAAATGTTCTGCTGTTGAATGGCTCGATGTTATGAGTGCCGCGCATCAATTGCACATTTCCACTTCGGCAACCATGATGCTGGGACATATTGAGACTCTTGAAGAACGCATTGATCATTTGATTTCCATACGTCAGGTGCAAGATGAGAAACCTACCACAAGTTTAGGTTTTGTTTCATTCATCCCGTGGCCCTTTCAACATCAAGACACAAATTTGCAACGAAAATGGGGTGTTGAGAATTCGATACATGCGCACGATTACATCCGCTTTATAGCTATCAGCCGTATTGTATTGCACAATATCCCTAACATCCAACCATCTTGGTTGACAGTCGGTGTGCCTGTGGCGCAAATTTGTTTGCATGCTGGCGCCAATGATTTCGGTTCGGTGATGATAGAAGAAAATGTGGTTTCCAAAGCCGGAGCTAACTTCAAAATCACTCCCGACGAAATGATTGTTGCCATAAAAGAAGCAGGCTTTGAGCCTAAATTGCGCAACCAAAGGTTTGATTTCATCTCCAATTAATCTGCTTTATTAAATTATATTCTTCTCTTATTGATTTTTTCACTACATTTGTAACCAATTGTTTTAGAATATGCAATTTTTAGCAATTATCCTTCACATACGTTCTTGAAAATAATCCTTAAATCGAAAAAGATGAAAATAAATTATGCACTAATCGTACTGTTGTTTACAACATCAATTTCGATTGCACAAGTTTCTCAGAACTTAAATCCCCAGCCATCATTAACAGATCAAGTGGCATTTAAAGCACAACTCATTTCTAACAATTGGATTGTGAATGGATATACCGAAGTGATATTTGATTCGGTGCTCATAAATCGCGGAAACGCTTATGACAACAAGACGGGTTATTTTGTTGCGCCCTCGGTTGGTTTATATTATTTCCATGCACAGTTAATTTGGTATGCAACCGAAAAGCCTCACACGGTAGGCTTTAAAATAATGAAGAATAAAAGCTCAAAGGAAGATGTGGAATCGTGGATTGAAATTAGCCCGACCGTGCAGGGGGCTGCTTTCACTTCTACTTCCACACTCATGAATCTTGTCATTGGAGATACGGTCAAAGTGAGAGCAGATGCCGCTTATGGCGGGACAACAACCATTGGAGGCTACTTAGGTGATACGCATTTTTTTGGCTACAAAGTGTATTAACTAACTGCCGTTATTGGAAATATTTAGCCCTATAAGCAACCATTTGTCCTTTTTTCTTGTTATAGTATAATATAATGTTATACTCTAAATATTCTTGATATGAAAAAAACAATTTTTACTCTTGTAGCGGTTCTGTTTCTTGGATTCTATGCCAATGCGCAGAACTTTATTAATGCTTACACCAATAAAACAGGCAACGCCAACACCGGCTTTATGAGTCGCGTTGCGATTGATAACATGAACAATGTTACCAACTCTACTACTTACACCAATTCGATAATCGTTGGTGGCACTACCTTTACATCGAATGGAGCCATCAGTTCTATCATTGTAAAACGAGACGATAACGACTCCATCATTTGGGCAAAAAGCTTGAATTGTGGCAATCTTGCCTTTGTGAGCGGTTTGTACACCGACCAACAATCGAATGTTTATGCTATGGGGTTCTTCGGGGATTCACTACATCCCACAACCTTAAATTGTTACCCTTTCCCTATTAGTCAATCAACCGGAGTCAGTCTTTTTGTGATTAAATACGGACCTAACGGCGATGTTCTTTGGAGCAATTCTATTAAAATAGCTTTGAGCACTTCCGCCCCCGTTACAGATTTATTACGCATAACAGGCAATGGCACAAACCGCATCGCTATCACATCTCCTATCATTGGTGTCCCGAATCAGACCGTTGGGAGTTCTACGATTTCGGCAAGTACGGGAAGTTTGTTTTATGCCTTGATGGACGACAACGGGAATTGGCTACACGCCACCGTGCTTGGCGGAAGTCCTTTGCACATGAATCTGAGCATCGCCATGGCAGATAATGAAGATATTTTTATCGCCGGTGAATTTAGAGGAACACTTAACCTTGGAGGTGCAGGAACACTCTACACGCTTACCTCTTCACCACAAGATTTCATCGTCAAAGCCAATGCTGCGGGAAGTTTTGTTTGGGCTAAGATGCTCGAAAGTTCTTCATGGTGGCGCACCGAAGTGCTGACAGACCACAATGATGTTCTTCTTTTTGGATGCTTCAACGGCTCAACCACTATGGGCACCACACTCTCATCAACCACCTACTCCACCTATATCTCTAAAATAAACAATGCAGGCAGTTTTCTGTGGGCAAAGAAATACGGCACCAACGAATCGCATTTCTATTGCGCTACCAAAAACAACAATCGCATATACCTTACGGGATATACAAGCCCTTATTTCCCCAACAATCAGTTCGACACCTTGCATCTGACCTATGCCACTTCACTTTCCCCATCGCATACCTATAGTTGTATATGCTATCTGTTGGAAACAGACCTGGACGGCAATGCGTTGAAAGGTGCCGCATACAGCTTTGATTTTGCCACACTCAACACACAAAATATGGCGTGCAACAATTCGCGTGTTTTCCTGACAGGAAATGTGGGCAGCATCGCTGCTTTTGGTGGACATGTGCTGTCAACTTTGCAAACGAATTCCGCGAATTATGTGGCGCAATTCACGGATAGCGCCAATATGATTACGGGGAAAACGTTTTATGATTTTAATGCAAACACCATCTATGATGGTGCCGATAGCTATTGCCCTGCCAAATTAACGTTGACCAAAGCCGGTAATGCCATCAGCACCGTGGTGAACGGAACCTATCAGGTGGGCGTTGACAAAGGCACTTATGTGAGCACCATTACCGATGCACCTTTATATTATACCTACACACCATTGTCCTACACCTCGACCTTTGCTGCTCTCAACAACCAAATTGACTCTTTAAACAACTTTGCTTTTCAGCCTATTGCCAATCAAAATGATTTGGTGATAGATTTGGTTACAGGTGCCTTTAGACCCGGATTCACGGGCATTGCACATGTTACCCTAAAGAACGTGGGCACCACCACCAAGTCGGGCAGCATGAATGTTTTGCTAAATCATCCCAACATCACCATTAGTTCATGCATACCCGCGGCTACAAACATCACGGGCAATGCCGCCACGCTTGCCTACAACCTCAATCCCACTCAACAGATAAGTTACGTGGTTGAATACGCCGTTGACCTGCTTGCTACCATCGGCAGCAATGTAGTTGCAAGCGCCTCTGCTCCTGATGTGAGCGACCTCACTCCCGCAAACAATACCGACACCGTTCATCGGGTTATCTCTGCCTCTTACGACCCCAATGAAAAAGAAGTATATCCCAAGGGAAACATTCCACCATCTTTTATCGCCAATGGCGATGTGTTGGAATATATTGTGAACTTCCAAAATACAGGCACCGACACCGCCTTCACAGTTATCGTTACCGATAGCATCAGTCAGAAATTAAATCTGAGCACCTTCAAAGTCATCAGTTCGAGTCATCCCGTTACGGTGAATTTCTATGATAAAGAAGTATGGTTCCGTTTCTATAATATCAATCTGCCCGACAGCAGTACCAACCAAGCTTTGAGCCATGGTTTTGTGAAATACAGCATCAAACCTATGAGCAATTGCGTTTTGGGCGATAGCATACTCAACAAAGCCTATATCTTCTTTGATTATAACGCGCCTATCATCACCAACACGACAAGCACGCGTATCCTAAACCCCGTATCAGTGAAAGAAATTACTGCGAAAGATCAAACTGCAATATATCCCAACCCAAGTAATGGCAGCAGCATCCGAGTTACTTCATCCAATCCAATGACTTCCGTAGAGATTTATGATGCGCTTGGACAAAAACTACAGACCACATCCGCCAATCATGTATCTGACATGCAAATTGCAGTGGATGGGTTGCGCACGGGGGTTTATTTTATCAACATCATCACAGATAAAACTACCACTACGCATAAGTTTATAAAAATCAACTAAACGGCTTTAGTTCCTTTAGAGGGGTTTCCGAAGTGGGTGTTTGATGTGATGTTATCGCATCAACACCCACTTTTTTGTTGCTTGATAGGTCTCAGTTTCTAAGCGAATGAAATAGATACCGCTCATCAAGGTATTATCCATCGAAACATCTATAGTGTGCGTGCCTCTTTGTTGCATGCCACTGAAGATGTTGCGTACTAATCTGCCCGTGATATCATAGAGATTCAGGCTGACATCGGACGCATGATTTAAACTAAAGCTGACGGCGGCATTGCCCTTAGACGGATTGGGAAAAACATCAAACATCGAAAAGGCAGGATCGGCGATAGGCGCTATGCCCGAAGGAGTGTAGGTGATGCGGAAACGGATGTCATAATTAATCGCAGCATACATATCGTTGGGGATGTCCACTTCGATGTGTAGTATGGTTTTGCCATCAAACTGCTCCACGGCATGTATCACCAAATGATAGGGCGCAGAAGAATCCACCACGGCGAAATTGGTTATGGCGCCACAGAAGGCAGGCAGCTCGACGGGCGCATAGATGCGCGTGTCGCCAAAATGAAATTTATCCCACACGGGGAAATAGGCTACCGATACGTCGGGTTTCTTGTAGGTCAGATGCACGTCAAAGGTTGTGGGTTTGATGGAATCAATCACGGTCTTGGTGATGTTTAAGGAGTCGGAATGGTCATACTTGTAGGGGTTATACATCGGGTCGCCGTAATAGATACGGTTGGCTTTGCCTCCTAACATGCTTGCTGCGCCCGACCAACTGGCGGGGTTAAAGGTGCCCGATGACAGTATGTCATCATCATAAATGGAGCCACCTTCGTGGAATATCTTCAAATTGGGTCGGTTGCCCAAACAGCCCATCACCACACCGTCAATCGTGCGTTTTTGCACATCGCCCAACGGCTCGTTGAATAGGAAAGCGTTATAGACTTCCTCGCCTTGGTCGTTGGCATTGTTGGCTCCGCAGGGCGCAAAGTAGCCCGTGATGCCCGTCTTCAATATGGATAAACAAAAAGAAAAGGTGTCGCTCATGGTGTAGAACTTTATCAAGCCTTGGGTGTCGCCAAAGGTGGCTTCGATGTCGCTTTCTATCATCACGCGTTTGGGTTCGCCCGAATGACATGCCCCGTTGAAGGCTACTGCGGGATAGAGGTTTAGGGCACCTATGTCGAAGCTTGTCAGCCCGACGCGCGCATAAGCGGTGTCTTCTATCTTGGTGCTGTCATATATCCATGGGGGCGGATTGGTGGTGGCATTGCCATCGGCAAAGAGCCACAACATGTGCGCATCGCCATTGTGACCTATGTCGAGCAATTTGTTGTCGAGCATATAGTTAGTGTTGGCAACAAAGAAATCGTGACCGATGCCCGAGTCGTTGGTTTCCATATAGATGTTGTTTGACACGGGCGGGTTGAGGTATTTCTTGTAATCGCCCGAGCCGGGATAGACAAAGTTAAGCGACGACGCGGAATAGCCGCCCACATTGAGCGGATAGTTTTGTATGGCATGCGTCTCTGCATAGATGATTTTGTTGACGAAGTTGAGTGCATCCTGAGCCGTCGCGCCCGTGATATATCCATAAGAGAAATCGCTGAAAGGGTCGGCATCGAGATTGGTGGACATGACCAAGAATCGGCGGACGAAATTGATGTCGAGCTGAATGGGTTTGAGCACGATGGCAACATAGCGCGGCGCCATAGCGGTGAGGGTGGGTATCAAATCGGCAATGGAATCGGCGCTGAAATGCACTATGGGCGCGCCCCGATAGGTGGCTAAGGTTTGCGCTGCCTGATAGTAGGGATCGGACGAGCTGACCGTGGTGAGCACCACATAATTGGTGCTTTTTTGCGCGAAGCTGTGCGAAACACAGAGCACGCAACACAAAATGACTATAAGCGTAAAAAACTTCTTCATAAAAGACCTCCTTTGTTACTTTTGAAAAAACATGATTTAGAAAACTTCCGCTAAATTACGAATAATTATTCATTACGATGTAATGATTTTATTTATTTAACCTTTTTTTGTTTTACCACGGAGACACGGAGAACAAGGAGAAGCACGGAGAAGTTTCGATTTGATACAGAACACAAACATGAACTACCAACCTATTCCCACAATCAATTTCCCCATAAGCACTTTATTCCCATCATTCACTTTCACGAAATAGATACCCGCAGCTTTGTTGAGGTTGATGAGGGTGCATGTTTTTCTTTATACTTATTCGATATCATCCATAGGAAATAAAAGGCGAACAGTTTGGATAAACTCTTTCATTTTTCCATATAGCTCTATAACTTCTTGTTGTTCGTAATCAATAAAAGGCTCGTAGTCTGATTCATTTCTAAGTGTAAAGGCTTTATTTAATACTTTACCGTATTTTACATCTATCAATCCTGTATGAATATAGTTCTTATTAAACCACCCTAATAATTGTGAATGCTTTGATGATTCATACTGATCTTTTAATGCTAAGGCTAATACTGAATAAAACATGCCATAGTATATTCTATTAATAGCAATTTTATATTTTTGATTATCAATCAGAAATTGAACCTCATCAACACATTCGCTTGCCTGCTGAATTCTATAGGTAATCAGTGCATTTCTATCTTCTTCTTGCAGTGTCATGCTTGTATCCCGTTTTGCAGTGCGTTTAAAAAAATCGGTTGTCTTCCTCTGAGGGTGCTTAGTTCATCTTCTGCCAAGATATGCGGGTCAATTAGGATGTTGTGTTTTAAGTCTATGTCATAACATATATCTATCACCTCTTCTTTGGTGCGCCAATCTTTCTTGGTTTTCATCAGAATTAATATATCGTAATCAGAATCGTTGGTTTCGGTGTTTTTTGCCTGCGAGCCAAACAAATATACATGCACAAATTCACTACCAAAGTAGTTGGTTAATTGTGTTTTTAAATCCTGAAGTATTTCAATTTTCTTGCTCATAATTAATAGATAGAGGAATAAACCATGGTCTTAAAGACTATTGTAAAGATAGGCTGCTCCTAATTATTTCATGACAAAATTACAATTTATTCTTCAATTGTGTCTTATTTACTGAATATTATTTTTGTTTCTTTCTTTACGGAGCGTATTATTCCAAAATCAATTTCTCCATAAACACTTTATCCCCATCCTTCACCTTAACGAAATAGATACCCGCGGCTTTGTTCAGTTGGATGAGGGTGGATGTTTGATCAATTGCTTTCTCATAAATAAGCTCACCAAGGGTGTTGAAGATTTGCAAGGTTGCAGTGGTTAAGTCGGGAGGGAGTTGAAGGGTGAAGTTATCGGAGGCGGGGTTGGGATAAACATTCACAGAGTTATCAGTTATATCTTCGATGGCGGTTAGTGTATTTGGAGTAAATTTTACATGTAAACTTCCATAAATTGAAGCTATACCGGTGCCGCCGGTTAATACATAATTCTGGGCAACCGCATAATACGTATGGCTTCCGGCAGCAACATCATACGTTCTGGTATGAGAGAAATTTTCCTCGGTATTGGATACAGAAACATTTCCATCATTTACACCCCAATCTTGTATATTACTGGCTGCAAGCGTAATTTTATCCCCATGGCTTGCAGTACAATGTCCATCAAAAGTTACAAGTACTTTACCTATGGTAGGTGCATTTATAGTTAGCTGCCCCAGATTATACGGAGGACTGACCCGTACATTTATGTAGCTTTGAGAAATCCCTGTAAATGCGACGAAATCATTATCTCCGGTAGGAAAAAACTCAGCAGTTAAACTACCATAAAATCCAGCTAAACCGGTGCCATTTGTGGTGCCATAATTTTGAGCAACAGCATAAAATGTATTATTTCCGGCAGTTACAGCATAATATCTGGTATGTGAAAAGCAAGCAGTATTATTTAAAACGGAAGTACAACCATCGTTAACTCCCCAGTTTGCTATATTACTTGCGGCAAGCACAATTCTATCACCGTTGCTTGGATAACATAGCCCATCAAAACGAACCAAAACATTGCCTGCACTGGGCGCATTGATAGTGATTTGTCCGACAGTAACCGGATTGCCTCTTACATTGATATTGTATTGGACAATACCGGTTTGAGATACAAACGTACTGCTTCCGCTTGCAAAAAACTCCACACTTAAATTGCCATATATTGAGGCATAACCCGTTCCTAACATATTAACATAATTTTCAGCAACCGCATAAAAAGTATTGCTGCCCGCATTAACCGAATAGCTGCGGCTGTGTGAAAAACTTCCTGTGCTATCATACACTGCAACACAACCGTCATTTCCAAGCCAGTTTGCTGTATTGCTTGCTGCAAGCACGATTCTATCACCCATCGTTGCAGTACATTGTCCGTCGAAATGAACCAGTACAGTGCCGGCGACAGGTGTTGTGATTGTGATTTGTCCGACAACAACGGGGTTGCCGCGCACATAAATGCTACCCTGAATAATACCGGTTGACCAATACAGCGGATAGTTTTGTGCATAAGCATTGCTTAAACCAATTATGGCAAGCATCGCTAAAATTTGTAAGGTTTTTTTCATATAAGTAATTATTAATTGCTTCATTGCCCTTATGAAGCAGATTTACAAATAATTTTTTAACGAAGGGCAAATCGTTATTTTGTTAGACCAGCCATTAATTTCAATCCACCATCCATTATATCACTAACAGCACCTAATAATTAAAGTTCTTAGGGTAGATTGTCGCATCAAAGGTACTAAAAAAAACAATACCTATTTTAAATTAGCTACAAAGATACTATACTTTTCCAATTTCTTTTACTTTTGCACCACCAATTTCCCCATAAGCACTTTATCCCCATCATCAACTTTCACGAAATAGATACCCGCAGGTTTATTTAGATTAATAAGAGTAGATGCTTGGGTGATGCTTTGCTCATACACCAAGGCTCCAAGTGCGTTGAAGATTTGCAGGGTGGCAGGGCTAAAGTCGGGAGGGAGTTGGACGGTGAAGGTGGTGGTGGTGGGGTTGGGATAGAGGATAACAGAGGAATTATCTTTATTTGAAAAATCTTCTATACCCTCAAGAGTAGATAATTTTGCTAAGAAAGTATCATAACTACCATTATTGGTAAGTGTTGTGCTTCCGAAGCTGAGGTTGTAACTACCAAAATATCCTGTAACATAAACATCACCGCCTAAGCCTTTGCAAATGCCCATGCCATAATCATAATCTTGTCCGCCTATGCCCGTTGCTCCTATTGCATTGCCATTGGCATCGTATTCAGCCACAAAAATATCATATATACCAGTATTGGCATTTTGAACCGGAAAGCCTCCAAAATTGAGATATCCACTACCAAAATAGCCCGTTATAAAAACTTTG
Source organism: uncultured bacterium (assembly GCA_903916135.1). Lineage (GTDB taxonomy): Bacteria > Bacteroidota > Bacteroidia > Bacteroidales > CAIWKO01 > CAIWKO01. The sequence goes on along the minus strand of CAIWVT010000266.1, from coordinate 3,926 downwards.
CCGTTTGAATTAGTACAAATGCCACGGCCAAAATCACCAATTGTACCACCCGGAGTTCTTCCCCAAAGGGCATTGCCGTAAGTATCATATTTCGCAATAAAAATACCACGAGTACCTGCATTATTTAAAGTATCGCTTCCAAAAATAACGGAGTATACAAAATAGCCTGTTACATAAACATTACCGCTAACATCAGCTGTAATACCAAAAGCATAATTGTCGTCATAACTTATTCCGTTCGCACATTTTGCCCAGATATTACTCCCAAAGGAATCGTATTTCGCAACAAAAATATCAATATTTCCGTGACCGATTATTGTATTGCTTGAGAAGGTTGCAGAGTTTTGAAAACAACCCGTTATATAAACATTTCCACTTGCATCGGAACAAATGCTTTGTCCACAATCTGTTCGAGTTCCTCCCATTCCTTTTGCCCAAAGTACATTTCCGGCTGAATCGTATTTTGCAATAAAAATGTCATCTTGTCCAATATTTGTTAAATTATAGCTTCCAAAAGTGATAGGAGAACTTTGAAACATACCAGTTATATAAACATTATTGTTTGCATCGGTACAGATTCCATAGCTATAATCAGCACTGCTTCCAGTTGCGCTTTTCGCCCACAGCACATTGCCTGAAGTATTATATTTGGCTAAAAAAATATCAGGACCACTACCTGTATTTGTAAGTGTAATTGTTCCGAATGTGATTGAAGGACTTTCAAAATACCCCGTTATATAAACATTGCCTCCAATATCAGTACAAATGCCATAAGCATAATCACGACTTGTTCCACCCGCGCTTTTCGCCCAAAGAACATTTCCACTTGCATCATATTTAACCACGAAAATATCATGATACCCTGTAGCTGTGTTATGCAGGGTGAAGCTTCCAAAAGTTATTGTGGAACTCATAAAGGTGCCCGCTATATATACATTTCCGTTTGCATCTGTGCAAACTGCATTGCTATATTCATTACTAACACCTCCGGCACTTTTCGCCCAAGCCCATATAGGTGTTTGCGCTGTTACTAAATTGGTCATGCCAATTAAGGCGAGCATGGTAATGGTAAGTAGTATTTTTTTCATAGTCTATGTTCTTTAAATTATTATTTCAAAATCTTCAACAAAATTTTCATCAAAGGTACAACTATTTTACAATAATCATTATTTTTATCCCCCAAAATTCATAAATATACTAATTAAAAACAAAAACAACAATGAAAAAGAAAAACAAAAAACAAATCTACGGCACCATCACGTTATTAGGTGATCCGCAAATTAAAATCCATGACCCTAATTCGGTGGGCTATGTGATAGTGAACGGCAAAGAAATTACCGTTTACTTCAAAAATGGTAAAATACAAACCAGTATCATGAGTCTCACAGCCTTCGAGCTGCAATGCGACCCAAAACAGTTTTGCCGCATCCACAGCAAATATCTCATCAATATGAATTATGTCGAAAGTAAACCCCGAAATGGCAGGAGCTATAAAGTGAAGATGAAAAACGGGAAGATGTTGGATGTGTCGGTGAAAAAAAAAGATATTTTTTTGGCGCTTGCAAAAATCTATATGCCAAGATAATACAACTTATTTGCGAAAATAGTTGCACGATTACGAAGACCTAAGTTTAGCGTATTATTAGAAATAGTAATTTTGCGCCATTAAATGATTATGGCGTTCTTTGGTAGATGTGCATGGTTGATGGATGACTGCTCTGCTGAGTTAGCAACAAAAAAGGGCGACCGCGAAACTTCCACGGGCGACCGGCAAACTTTCTGGGGCGACCGACAAACTTTCTGGGGCGACCGAGAAATCTTCTGGGGCGACCGAGAAACTTTCTGGGGCGACCGAGAAACTTTCTGGGGCGACCGACAAACTTTCTGGGGCGACCGACAAACTTTCTGGGGCGACCGAGAAATTTTCTGGGGCGACCGACAAACTTTCTGGGGCGACCAAGAAATTTTCTGGGGCGACCGAGAAATCTTCTGGGGCGACCGAGAAATTTTCTCGGGCAACTTTTACGTCAGGAAGGGGAATCGTATAATTATCAAAAATGAACAAGAAATCAACGGATTATAAAAATATAATACATAATTACATCATTAAAAAAACAAATTAAAAAACATAATATGACTATTATAAAAAAGGATTTTATTCCAGGACCAAATGGAAAATTTGATGATTTCCAAAAAACATTAATTGCAGCTATGACTGCTCACATGTCCACATGGGGCTTGCCATTAGCGGCTACAGCAGAGTTTACTTTATTGACTGCCACAGCAGGTAAAAAGAAAATGCGCTGGGAGGCTTCTTGGGATATTGTGAAAACCAAATCGTTTACGCATGCTCAAGAAGTGGAAATGTTGGCTGCCCGCAAAGATTATGAATCGGGACGCCCTGACGACCCTACCGACACAAGCATCCGTTTGTTTTTAACGCGCTATGTTCGTAACAACCCAAGAGTTACGGATGAGCAAAAAGCTGAAATGGGACTTATCATTCCCGATTTAGTAAAAACCCTAAGTACGCATATATTTGTTGGCAACAACCTCGTGGGTACTGTTAGCTGGGGCGAACATTTGGTGCATCATAATGAAGTTTTGGTTCCGGGTCAAGAAAGTAAAGCTAAAGGCGAGGGCGTTGAAAACATTCATGTGTTTATAGCTTTTACGGCAGCCAGCGTGACAGTTGCTCCCGCATTAGACAAATTTGTTTTTGATGGGATGGTGAAAAATGGTAAGTACGAACGTGCTTTCAATGTCGAACAGGAAGCAATGCGTGCTTGGTATTTTGTGCGTTTGATGTTGAAAGGCAAAAATGGACAATACAGTGTACCGAGCGAAATTTGGCAGTCGGTGATTATGTAGGGAATTATTTAATTATATGAAAAGCTTGCTCGAAAGGGCAGGCTTTTTTATTATTCTATTGTTTTATTGTTCTATTGTTGGGAGTTCAGAGTTCGGAGTTTGTACAGCTTGGGAATTATTGGTAGGATGGTTGCAGTACTATTTCTTAAAAACAATCTCACATAATAGATTGCAAAATGCTTTGTGCCCAATTATTTACCTCACTGTAGATTTTAGTGAGTTTACCTTCATTTGCCCTAAACAAAAGTTTGGGATCTTCGTATTCAAGAGAATTATCATAAACATACAATCTATCAACACTGTTTGATACTAAACAACAATTATCAATAGATTTGGAAAAACGGCTTATTATTTTTTGAATTGGAACGTCATGTCCTCCTTCCATTACGCGCCTTGCGATACGAGAAGCATTAATTGCAGGGTGATCAGTACTAACAAAAAAAAGTCTAATAAAATAACCTGCATCTTTCGCTCTTAAAATAAAATCAATTTTATCAGCAGCAGATAAAACAGTTTCAAACACTATTCCTTCCTTTTTTGAAAGACATTCTTCTCGCAGTTGGGCAGCTTTGTTTGCTGCTTTTACAATAGCTTGAGGCGAATTCCAATCCCCAAAATCATCTCTAGCAATATTATCGGGATTAATATATAAGCAGTTTTCAATCCAATGATGCTCCAGTATTTTACCAGTTACAGAAGTTTTGCCTGAACCATTGGGTCCAGCAACAATTATCAGTTTGGGCTTTTCGCTATTCATTTGCTATCACTCTCTAACTTTAATTTCCTTCTTTTTGCCTTTTCAACCAGTTCTTGAAGCTCTGCGTTGAAACGCTCATTTGCCTCATCGGCTTTCCGTTTAGCTTCGATGGAAACCTCATGCATCAGCAATTGCAATTGTTCGTCAGTGGGTTCCTCATCAGATGTAAATTTGTAATTTATACGCATTGCTTTTTTATTTTACTACAAAATTAACCATTTTAGCAATTCAAATCAGTTTTTTTATTAAAGGAAGTTTAATAAATGGCTTTTCTATCGGAGTACGTCTTACCAGAATC
>CAIWVT010000265.1 GCA_903916135.1 uncultured bacterium | reverse complement strand
GTCAACCGCAAAGCTGCGAATGATGGTAAGGAAAGATTGTTGAATTTACTGGACATGAGTACGAAAAAGAGAGTTATAAACTTCTAAAACCGCACATGCGGCTGCCGGTGGCGTTAGCAGCAATTTTAATTAGAAAACATGAAATTTAAATCTATCCCTTTATTACTACTGTTGTTTTTTCCCCTTATTTCCGGTTACCCCCAGAAACAAGATTCAATTATTAAGAGAAATCCTGAAGAGATGAAGGATAAAATGATTCCAACTTTCTCCCGAATAAGCCTGTCGGGAAAATACTGGAATAATGATTCATTAAAAGGGAAAGTAACTCTAATTGCATTCTGGTACATAGGTTGCATTCCTTGTATGCGAGAAATCAGCTTGTTGAACAAATTGCATCGTGAATATTCCAAAAGCAAAGACTTTCTTCTCATTTCAATGGCTCCTCAAATAAAAGAAGATTTGAGTTCATTTAATAATGATTCAGTTAAAAACGTTTTCTCAACAGTAAGAAGTTATTTTAAAGCTGAGCCAATCGAATATGAAATTATACCAACATGTGATGTGCATGGTAAAAGAAAAGACACAACGAATTTTTACTTGATGCCGGAATGTGAGAATATTATCCAGGATTTTAAAGTTTGGGGATACCCTCAAATTTTTATCTCAGATAAAAAAGGCTTTATACGCTTCGTTCATGGCGGTTTCGCACAAGAACCAAGTGCGTTAGATTTCTTTTTCAATTTATATAAAACAGAGATTGATGAACTATTAAAAAATTAAAAATGCTGCTAACGAGCTTGCAACAGCAACAAAATCAATATTGATAACGCTTAGCACAGGCTCATCGTTGCTGCGGTTGCAAGCGGGGCGTTAGGCACCAAAAGTAAGAAGGAGGTAAAATGACAACTCTTACAAATAAAAAAGAAATTCAACTTTATAATTTAGCCAAGAATTTTTTATTGCGAAAAATTGACTCAAAAAATATTGATTTAGAAAAGTACATGCATCCTGAAATACGACGGTCTAATCCTCAGGACTTTTCAACTATCTACAAGTCCATTTTAGAATCCGCTCAGAATTTACAAATGAGTCCAAATGTAATAGGGAAATCGATAAGCGGAATTAAAGGCAATATAGATCCTCTTGGTGACAGTCTTAATAATTTTGACCCGCATCAAATAAATAAATCAATTGGTCATTACAATGAGAAGGAATTATTCAATTTGCTAAAATTAAAATTTAGGATTAAAAGCGAAAAAACAAAATTATGGTTTCGATATTGTAAGACAATTATTTCATCATCTATATTCTTGAGTAAATTTGAATCAGTTCAACAATTTTATGAATTCATAGATCAACTTTACAAATCAGAAAATACAAAAAATATTCTTCCTTTATTATTAAGCATAGAAATTGATGGTTATGGCATAGCCTTGTCATGTGATTTTTTGAAAGAATTAGGCTATGTACAATATGGCAAACCAGATACACACATAAAAGATATTTTTATTGCTGCAAAGTATTTTGAAAAACATGTCAAAAACACGATAAAAGTCGATTATTATTCCTTGCAAATCTTTGATATGATAGCAAAAAGCAATAAGACTACAGCTTATAATGTAGATAAAATCTTTTGGTTAATATGTACCGGTTCATTTTATCAAGATAATATTAAGATAGGATCCAATAAGGATGAATTTATACAACTTTTAAACAAAGAATTTAAATAAATAAAAACTTTCGGTGCCTAACGAGCTTGCAGCCGAGCAATGCGGGGCATCGTGGTAAAGATAGTGGTTGGGGCTACTAAACATTGTAACGAAATTCAAATATAAAACCTGCTAAAGCCCGCACTGCGGCTGCAAGCGGGGCGTTAGGCTGCATTAATAAAGAAAATTTGGTTTTCGAATAAAATATACTTACCTTTGACGTTAGTATCGTAATTCG
>CAIWVT010000264.1 GCA_903916135.1 uncultured bacterium | reverse complement strand
TAAAAATCTAAAATTCCTTACTGCCAATTCCGAACGATGAATTACGAAGCCGATATCCCGTTAGGAAAATCTTAAATCTAAAATCAAAAATCTAAAATTCCTTACTACCAATTACGAACGACGCATTGCGAAGCCGATATCCCGTAAGGAAAATCTTAAATCTAAAATCAAAAATCTAAAATTCCTTACTGCCAATTACGAACGATGAATTACGAAGCCGATATCCCGTTAGGAAAATCTTAAAATCAAAATTCAAAAATCGAAAATCTCAAATCAAAAATCCCTTTTAATTCCAGACTCCCGCCACTTCTTCGCCGCAGGAACCGCATCGTCCTTCCAAAAAGTTGTGCATCTTTACGTCATATCCGTTGCGTTCCACCAAAATTCCTTTGCAATCGGGACAATAGGTATTGGAAAAATTGCTTTGAGGCACATTGCCCAAATATACGTGCTGGATTCCGGCAAAAATGGCTATCTCAAACGCTTTCTGCATGGTTTCCAAAGGCGTTGGAGGGATGTCCATGAGTTGATGGGCGGGATAAAAACGATTGAAATGCAAGGGCGTAGTTTGCAAACCTGCCTGATACATCCAATCGCACATGCGCGTAATCATGCTTGTGTCGTCGGTGATGCCCGGGATGAGCAGATTGGTTATTTCGAGCCAAACATTTTCCCTTTTTAGAGCTTTGATGGTGCTCAAAACGGGCGGTAATTTGCCGTCGCACAATCGTTGATAGGTGGTGTTGCTTTGACATTTCAAATCTATGTTGGCGGCATCCAAAAAAGGCATCAATTCTTGCAGCGGTTCTCTGTTGATGTATCCATTGCTGATGAAAATATTTTTCAAACCATGTTGGCGCGCTAATTGGGCAGTTGCTAACATAAATTCAAAGTAAATGGTGGGTTCGGTATAGGTGTAAGCGATGCTTTGGCAGTGAGATTTCAGGGCAGCGTCCACGATTTTTTCGGGCGTAAGGTCATAATGTTGGATGTCGAAAGGAGACACTTGCGAAATTTGGGCGTTCTGACAATTTTTGCATGTCAGATTGCAGCCTGCTGTGGCAATGGAAAATGCAGTGGAGGTGGGCAAAAAATGATATAAGGGTTTTTTCTCTATCGGGTCAATGCTTTGCGAACATAGACTGCCATAATTGATGGCATAGATCCAATTATTATATAAATATCGGGATTTGCAAATGCCATGATAGTTATCCTTAATCAAGCAAACATTGGGGCACAAAGTGCAGAGCAAGCCCTTTTCCGTTTTTTCAACATAAAGCGCTTTAGTTTTCCATTTCCATTCAGATAATTCGATTTTCATAAACAGCCATTCAGTAATAATATCAAAAAAAACAATAAAACTGTGATAAAACAATAAAACAATTTAACAATTTAACCATATAACCATATAACAATTCAATAATAAAACAATTCAACCATTCAACAATATATCAATACAACAACAAAACAATTCAACCATATAACAATCTAACAATCTATCACATCATTTCTTCCTTTTCTTCACTTTCAATTCTTCCTTTGCGGCAATTTTTAGCAAGGAACGCCAATTGTCTTCCGTTTCATCAGCCAATTCGAGCGTTGCCGTATAATTCTTTCTGCTAATGGTCAACACGGTTATATGTTTCCCTAAAAACTCTTCTATCAACAACAACAACATTTTTTCTTCGGGGCTACAAAAGGAGTACGCTTGACCTTTTTTCGAGCCTCTGCCCGTACGCCCCACCCGATGCACGTAGTTTTCCACCTGTTCGGGCAAATCGTAGTTCACCACAAAGTCCACATCGGGAATATCTATGCCACGCGCACTGATGTCTGAAGCTATCAACACTTTTGTTACCCCATTGCGAAACTCCGACATGATTTGCGCCCTATCTTTTTGCAATTTTCCACTGTGCAAAGTGGCAGCGGGCAAACTGGCACGCTCCAAAGCCTTGCAAACCCGTTCGGCGCGTATCTTTGTGCGCACAAACACCAACAGCTTACTTTGGGGATTTTCCAAAATCAGTCGTTCTAAGAAAAAACGTTTATCGTCCATTTCGATAAATGCCACAAAGTGCTCTATGTTCTTAGCCACTGGGTCTTTTGGAGATATTTGTATGCGTATAGGTTTCCGAACTAATGAATAAGACAGCTTCTTAATTTTGTCGTTGAGCGTTGCCGAGAAAAATAAGGTCTGCCGTTTGTTAGGCAGGAACTTAATCAGGTCGCGGATGTCCTTGATGAAACCCAAATCCAACATGTGATCTGCTTCGTCAAGGATAAGAATCTCGACATTATCAAGGATTATGTGTCCTTGACTCACCAAATCGAACACTCTGCCGGGGGTTGCCACCAAAATGTCTATCCCCCGTTCCAATTCCGCAATTTGCGGTTCCTGTTCCACGCCCCCGTGGATGCACAGACATCGAATTTTTGTGTTTTCGCCAATGCTTTCAAACACGCTTGTGATTTGCAGTGCCAATTCGTGGGTAGGTGCCATCACGACGCATCGAATTTTTTTTGCGCCGCCCAAAGATAGGTTTTGACTCAACAGATGCAGCACCGGAATGGCAAACGCAGCGGTCTTTCCCGTGCCGGTTTGCGCTATTGCCATCACATCTTCCCCTTTCAATATGGGCGGAATAGCTTTAAATTGAATATCTGTAGGCTTTTTAAATCCTAAAGTTTCAATGTTCTTTTTAAGCTGTGGCTCGATATTATATTTTTCAAATTTCATTGTAAAAATAATTTTAGCACAAAGATATTGTTTTTGTTCAGAAAAGTAAAGATAAAAATGAACTTTTTTATTTTTTTATATATTTTTTAGAAAAAACTTTTGCTCAATTTGGAAAATAACAACTATATTTGCTTTCAAATTTTTTTCGATGGAAAAAACGTATTTACCAAGTGACTATATTCCAATCTTAGTGCAAACAGTGGTTGCATTGGGCTTTGTGGCTGGTACTATGTTCGCTACGCATTTTTTGACGAGCAAACGTAAACGCATTCGCACCCTCCATAAGGATGAAAACTTTGAATGTGGCATAGATATTAAAGGAAATGCACGTTTTCCGTTCTCCGTGAAATATTTTTTGATAGCCATTTTGTTTGTTTTGTTCGATGTGGAAATTATTTTCTTCTATCCGTGGGCAGTTAACTTCAAAGAAATGGACTGGTCGGGCTTATGGGAAATGCTTCTCTTTATGTTTTTCCTGCTTTTTGGCTTTTTTTATATTTATAAGAAGGGTGCGTTCGATTGGATTAACGACGATTAATATTTTTGATGATGGATCCAACTATACCTATATATAATATAGCGAAAGAACCCGAGGGCTACAGCGCACCCGGCTTTTTTGCCACCAAATTAGACTATGTGGTTGGTTTGGCGCGCAAAAATTCTATCTGGCCCCTGCCATTTGCAACCTCGTGTTGCGGAATTGAATTCATGGCGACCATGGGAGCACATTATGATTTAGGAAGATTTGGCGCAGAGCGATTAAGTTTTTCACCACGACAAGCAGATTTACTTATGGTGATGGGAACTATTGCCAAGAAGATGGGTCCGATTTTACATCAGGTCTATGAGCAGATGGCGGAACCTCGTTGGGTGATTGCGGTGGGCGCTTGTGCTGCCAGTGGTGGCGTGTTTGATACCTATTCGGTCTTGCAAGGTATAGATAAGGTGGTTCCTGTGGATGTTTATGTGCCCGGATGCCCTCCGCGTCCCGAACAAATTATTGATGGCTTCATGCGCATACAAGATTTAGTCGCAAATGAACCCATTCGCAGAAGATATTCTCCGGAATATAGAGAACTTTTAGCCTCTTATGGCATTAAATAGAAAAGAAATGAACGACGAAATCTTATTACTATTACTCAAAGATATGTTTCCGCTGGAAATAGTAAATGTGGACACTTCTTCGGATATGCTGACCCTCGAAATTTCGAAAACCGCAATTTATAAGGTTTTGGCATATCTGAAAAACCCTTTAGATTTTATATATCTAACAAGTTTATGTGGCATTCACTACCCTGAAAGGGAGTTGCCACTCGGAGTTGTTTATCATTTGCATAATTTATATGATAACAAACGTCTTCGCTTAAAAGTTTTTTTGAGTGATGAAGACCCTCATATTAAAAGTTGTGTAGGAATTTTTTCCGCCGCCAATTGGATGGAACGCGAAACCTTCGATTTTTATGGAATCATCTTCGACGGACATCCCAATTTGATACGAATTTTGAATGTTGAATATATGGATTATCATCCTATGAGGAAAGAATATCCTTTGGAAGATAGCACCAGGACAGATAAGGACGATAAATTTTTTGGAAGATAATCAGCACTATGCAACCATTCGAAGCAGAACATAAAATAATCAACCCGGAAGATTTTGAGAAGAATTTTTCCACGCTGAACCTCGGACCTACCCATCCGGCGACGCACGGAATATTTCAGAACATATTAACCATGAACGGGGAGACCATAGAAGATGCCGTGCAGACCATTGGTTATATACATCGTGCCTTCGAAAAAATCGCGGAGCGTCGTCCTTACTATCAAATCACCCCTTTGACCGATAGATTGAACTATTGTTCGGCACCGATAAACAATTTGGGCTGGCACATGACCGTGGAGAAACTCCTTGGCGTCAAATCCACAAAAAGGATAGATTACATGCGTATTATTGTGATGGAATTGGCGCGCATTGCCGACCATCTGATATGCAACAGCGTCATAGGCGTGGATAGCGGGGCATTGACGGGTTTTGTGTATATGTTTGAGAAGCGCGAAATGATATACGATATCTACGAAGAGATTTGCGGGGCAAGATTAACAAGCAATTTGGGTCGCATTGGCGGCTTCGAGCGCGATTTTACTCCCTCCGTGATACAAAAAATACGCGAATTGTTGGTGGAACTTCCCAAGACGATAAATCAGTTCGAAAATCTTTTGATGCGGAATCGTATCTTCATGGATCGTACCATCAATGTGGGAAGTATCTCAGCCGAACGTGCGCTCAACTACAGCTTCTCCGGACCTTGCCTGCGTGCCGCAGGTGTGGACTATGATGTCAGAGTAATGAATCCCTATTCTTCGTATGAAGATTTCGATTTTACCATACCTTTAGGTATCAATGGAGATACCTATGATAGGTTTTGTGTGCGTCAAGAAGAAATCAAACAAAGCTTACGTCTGATAAAATCAGCATTAGAGAATCTTCCACAAGGCGCTTATCACATGGACGTACCGGAATTCTATCTTCCTCCAAAGGAAAAGGTGTATTCTGAAATGGAATCCCTTATTTGGCATTTCAAAATAGTGATGGGCGAAATAAATGTTCCGGTTGGAGAAGTATATCATGCGGTAGAAGGAGGAAACGGCGAACTGGGATTTTATTTGGTAAGCGACGGCGGTCGAACGCCCTTCCGCTTGCATTTCCGTCGTCCGGGATTTATATATTATCAAGCCTTTCCCGAAATGATTAAGGGTTCGGTTTTGTCAGATGCTATCCTCACCATGAGTAGCATGAACGTTATTGCAGGAGAATTGGATGCTTAAATAAAAGAAAAGATGTCAGGACAGAAAATCAATCATATCTTACACCAAAAGCAGAACATTCCTATATGTTTCTCTGAGACAACACTCCAAAAGGTGCATAAAATCATAGCGCACTATCCCGAGGGGAAACAGAAATCAGCACTTTTACCATTATTACATATAGCTCAGGAAGAGTTAGGCGGTTATTTGAATGCGGATGTCATGGACTATATCGCCGATTTGCTAAAAATTCAATCCATTGAGGTATATGAAGTGGCGACCTTTTATTCGCAGTATTATTTAGACCCGGTGGGGAAATACGTCATAGAAGTATGCCGCACAGGACCCTGTGCAATTTGTGGCGGCGAAGACATTCAGGATTATTTAGAAGAAAAATTACAAATAAAAGACGGGGAAACCACTGCGGACGGGCTATTCACACTCAAAACTGTGGAATGTTTAGGCGCATGTGGCTATGCACCGGTTATGCAAATCAATACAGAGTTCTACGAACACCTAACCCCTGCCAAAATTGATACGATACTTGAAGATTTAAGGCTAAACGCAACCAACGATAAACATTTGGATACAACATGGGCAGAAAAATACTCTTAGAGAACAGCGATATTCCGAATATCAAATCGTTCGATGTGTTTCGAGCGCATGGTGGCTATGTTTCCGTTGAGAAAGCATTGAAAACTATGGCTCCCGACGAAATTATCGAGGAGGTGAAGAAATCAGGCTTGCGTGGTCGCGGAGGCGCTGCCTTTCCAACAGGTTTGAAATGGACTTTTTTGGATAGAAAAAGTAATAAACCACGCTACTTGGTATGCAATGGTGACGAAAGCGAACCGGGAACATTCAAAGATCGCTATCTCATGGAGAAATTACCTCACTTATTAATAGAGGGTATGATTTGTTCCAGTTTTGCTTTGGGAGTGAACACCGCTTACATATATATTCGTGGCGAATTCAAATACCTTTTAGGCATTTTGAACCAAGCTATCAACGAAGCCTATAAGAATGGTTTCTTGGGGAAGAATATTTTAGGTACAAACTTCTCCCTCGACATGTATGTTCATCCGGGCGCCGGAGCATATATCTGTGGAGAGGAAACGGCCCTCTTAGAATCTCTCGAAGGCAAGCGCGGAAACCCGAGAATAAAGCCTCCTTTTCCTGCGGTAGTGGGATTGTATGATTGTCCTACTGTAGTGAATAATGTGGAGACCTTAGCGAACGTTGGCTATATCGTAAATTTCGGTGGTGATGCTTATGCAAGCATTGGATTAGGGAAAAGCACAGGAACCAAGTTGATTTCTGCCTGCGGAAAAATTAATAATCCCGGCGTTTATGAGATTGAATTGGGCATGAGTGTCGAAGATTTTATTTATAAAGAGGAATTTTGTGGGGGGATAAAAGATAATCTTGAACTAAAGGCTGTTGTGCCAGGAGGGTCATCCGTTCCAATTGTTCCAAAAAAAATAATTTTATTCACGGCATCAGGAGAAAAACGTTTGATGACCTACGAGTCATTGGCGGAAGGCGGTTTCGAAAGCGGGACGATGTTAGGTTCAGGAGGATTTATTGTTTATGACCAAAATGCGTGCATTGTTCGTAATACATGGAACTTTTCTCGCTTCTATCATCACGAATCCTGTGGACAATGCTCCCCATGTCGCGAAGGAACAGGATGGATGGAGAAAATATTGTGGCGAATTGAACATGGATTTGGCAACATGAAAGATATTGACCTATTAGTTAGTATTGCAGACAAGATTGAAGGCAACACCATTTGTCCTTTAGGCGATGCAGCAGCTTGGCCCGTAGCAAGTGCTATTCGTCATTTTAGAGAAGATTTCATCTTTCACGTTCAATATCCCGAAATAATAAAGAATATCAAGCACGGTGCCTTATATAAGTATGAAAATCAAGATTAGATAAAGATGCTGAAATTAACAATAGATCATCAAACCATAGAAGTTGCAGAAGGAACAACTATACTGCAGGCTGCGCGCAAAATTGGCGGCAGCGTTGTTCCGCCGGCTATGTGTTGGTATTCAAAACTCGAAGGCTCCGGCGGTAAATGCAGGACTTGTTTGGTGAAAGTATCAGAAGGTTCAGCCAAAGACCCGCGTCCCTTACCAAAATTGGTCGCTTCCTGTCGCACGCCTGTCATTGATGGCATGGTGGTGCAAAACAAAACATCCCCGGAGGTACTCGAAGCCAGAAAAGCCATCGTCGAGTTCCTACTAATCAACCATCCCTTAGATTGTCCCGTTTGCGACCAAGCAGGGGAATGTGATTTGCAAGATTTGAGCTATGACAATGGCAAAGTTAGCTGCCGTTATCAAGAATCCAGACGTGAATTTGACGTGATTGACATCGGGAATCTAATAAAACTCCACATGAACCGTTGCATCCTCTGCTATCGTTGTGTTTATGTGGCAGACCAAATTTCAGGGAAACGCATTCATGGTATTTTATATCGTGGCGATGTTTCAGAAATATCTACTTATATCAAAAATTCAATAGATCATAATTTCTCGGGCAACGTAATTGATGTTTGCCCGGTAGGCGCTTTGACAGATAAGACTTTCCGTTTCAAAAATCGTGTGTGGTTCCTAAAACCTATGACTGCCCATCGCGATTGCCCTACATGTTCGGGTAAAGTTATCGCATGGATGCGTGGAAGTGAAATCTATCGTATCACGGGGCGCAAAGATGAATTTGGAGAAGTAGAAGAATTTATTTGCAATGAATGTCGTTTTGAAAAGAAAAATATAAATGATTGGATAGTGGAAGGTCCCACCACCCTAAAAAGACATTCCGTGATAAGTCAAAATCATTACAAAGAAATAAAAACACCTTCCGTCATAAATCCTCTTGAGGAAAAAATGGAAACACAAACTAACGATGAATAAGTCACTAACGAAACGATGAGTATATTCTTTATTTTATATAAACTAATTTTAGCCTCGGTAATTTTGCTGGTGAGTTTGGTTATTGCCATGTACTCCACCTTGATTGAGCGGAAAGTTGCCGGTTTCTTTCAAGACCGCTTAGGCCCAAATAGGGCAGGAGTGTATGGAATCTTACAACCTTTGGCTGATGGATTGAAACTTTTTTTTAAGGAAGAGTTTATGCCCAACACAGCGGATAAGTTCCTGTATATCTTGGGACCGTCTTTAACCATGATGGTTGCCCTCCTGACCAGTGCGGTGATTCCTTGGGGAGGTAGTCTTGTCATTGGTGGAACAGATTATAGCCTGCAAATAGCAGATATTAATATTGGTGTTCTCTATGTCTTTGCAATTATCTCGGTAGGGGTTTATGGTATTATGATTGGCGGTTGGGCATCAAATAATAAGTATGCCTTGATGGGAGCTGTTCGGGCTGCTTCGCAAATGATAAGCTACGAACTCGCCATGGGCATGGCAATAATAGCTTTAGTGATGATGTCAGGGACCCTTAGCCTAAACGAAATGGTGCAACAGCAACACGGATTCCATTGGAATGTATTTTATCAGCCTTTTGCCTTTGTTATCTTTATCATTTGTGCTTTCGCTGAATGCAATCGTTCACCCTTTGATTTGCCTGAATGCGAAACCGAACTTATCGGAGGATATCACACAGAGTATAGCAGTATGAAATTGGGTTTCTACCTATTTGCAGAATACATTAATATGTTTATTTCATCGGCAATGATTTCCGCTTTATTCTTTGGAGGATATAATTTTCCATTTATGGATGACTTGGGTTTATCCCACAATGCACTCACCATAATTGGAACGTTGGTATTTTTCGTCAAGATTACTTTCTTTGGATTTGTATTTATGTGGATACGTTGGACACTGCCCCGTTTCAGATATGACCAATTGATGCGTTTGGGATGGAAAGCTTTGTTACCTTTAGCCATATTGAATGTTATAATTACAGGTATTGTTATGATGATACAAAATCATGTATAGAATTATGGCTGATAAACTACATATAGCATCATTGTCCAATCGTGGAAAAGTCGTTTCCAACAAAAAAATGACCTTCCTCGAAAAGATTTATTTCCCTGCAATCCTCCATGGCATGTTTATTACATTTAGCCATTACTTCAAACGAAAAGTTACCTTTCAATATCCTGAAAAGGAAAGGGTACTTTCAGAAATTTATAGAGGCAAGCATGTGTTGAAAAGAGATGAAGAAGGCAGGGAACGTTGCACGAGTTGCGGTTTGTGCGCTTTGGCGTGTCCGGCAGAAGCTATTACGATGATTTCAGGCGAACGCCAAGAAAATGAACTGCATTTGTATCGGGAAGAGAAGTATGCACAAGTTTACGAAATCAACATGCTACGCTGTATCTTCTGCGGCTTTTGCGAAGATGCATGCCCGAAGGAAGCAATATTTCTTACCAACGAAATTGTGAAAGCTGATTATAATAGGGGAGACTTAGTATATGGAAAAGACAAGCTTTTGGAACCATTGGACAATAGAATTGATGTAAGTATACGTCAAACTAAAGAAGTTTTGGAATATAAATTAAATAAAAAAGCACACATTTAAACAAAGAAATTCATGTTTTCAGAATATCTCTTCTTCATCATATCAATTGCAGCAATCTATTCAGCATTGATGGTTTTGATTTCCAAGAAACCTATCCATAGTGTGCTATATTTGACATTATGTTTCTTTGCCATTGCCGGACATTATATTTTATTGAATGCACAGTTTCTTGCTGTGGTTCATATTATCGTTTATGCGGGTGCCATCATGGTTTTATTCCTATTTACGGTCATGTTATTGAATCTGAACATAGAGAATGATTTCAAAAAACCAAGATTGATAAAGTTTGCTGCTGTAATTTCAGGAAGTATATTTTTTCTTTTGATGATTGCTGTTCTGAAATCCTATGATATTGCCATTGTGCAAAACCCCGCATTGACACAAATAGGCTTAGTCAAAAACTTGGGGAATGTTTTGTTCAAAGATTATTTATTACCTTTTGAAATTACATCCATTTTGTTTTTAGCCGCCATGGTAGGTGCTGTAATGATAGGTAAAAAAGATATTTATTAATACTAAAGATATGCCGGATATAACTAACAATATGCAATTTATTCCACTGAGCTATTATATTGCTTTTTGCACAGCTTTGTTTGCCATTGGCGTCATAGGAGTTCTTGTGAAAAGGAACGCCTTAATAATATTTATGTCGGTGGAGTTGATGCTCAATTCTGCAAACTTGCTTTTAGCTGCATTTTCCGCCTATAGAAATGATCCTGCCGGGCAGATATTTGTGTTTTTTATTATGGTGGTTGCCGCAGCTGAGGTAGCTATTGGGCTTGCCTTGTTGGTAATGATTTATCGTTCCACGCATACCATAGACATCAATGTACTCAATAAATTAAAATGGTAAACAAAACGGATAAAACATGATGAATTATATTTGGCTGATTCCGCTTTTTCCTTTAATTGGTTTTCTACTGATTGCCTTAAATTTCAAACGATTTAAAGGCAGCTATGCAGGAATTATTGCCTCCACCACCGTTTTTTCTTCCTTCGTATTTTCAGCTATTGTATTCGCAAATGTTTTAATTACGAAACAAGCTTACACCATTGAATTGTTCCAATGGATACATTTTAACACCCTATCTGTATCGTTTTCCTTTCTTTTAGACCAACTATCGGCTATGATGCTGATGATAGTTACAGGAGTAGGTTTTCTTATCCATGTCTATTCCATTGGATACATGAAAGGCGATTTAGGTTTTAATCGTTTTTTCTCTTACCTCAACCTATTTGTATTCTTCATGCTTATGTTAGTGATGGGCTCCAATTATCTCATCATGTTTATTGGTTGGGAAGGCGTTGGTTTGTGTTCCTATCTGCTTATTGGCTTTTGGTTTAAGAATCATAATTTCAATAATGCCGCTAAAAAGGCTTTTATCATGAATCGTATTGGGGATTTAGGATTCTTGATGGGCATATTTATGTTGTTTGGCAGATTTGGAACCCTGAATTATGCAAGTATTTTTGAACAAAGCCAATTATTGAGTGTGGGAGATACTAACATAACTATTATTACCCTTTTGTTATTTATTGGTGCCATGGGCAAAAGCGCTCAGATACCGCTTTTCACATGGTTGCCCGATGCTATGGCAGGTCCCACGCCTGTTTCTGCTCTCATTCATGCCGCTACTATGGTAACCGCAGGCGTTTATATGGTGGCACGTTCAAATATTTTATATGCACTTTCTCCTTTCACCTTGTTGGTTATTGCTATCATAGGGATTGCAACTGCTTTGCTTGCAGGGGCGATTGCAGTCTTTCAAACAGACATTAAAAAGGTGTTGGCATATTCCACCGTAAGTCAGCTTGGCTTTATGTTTCTGGCTTTAGGAGTGGGTACATTTTCGGGTGCCATGTTCCATCTCACCACACATGCCTTCTTCAAAGCTTTGTTATTCTTGGCGGCAGGCAGTGTGATTCATGCTTTGCATGGCGAACAAGACATTCGAAAAATGGGAGGTTTACGTAAGAAAATCCCAATTACATTTCTTGTCTTTTTCATTGGCACATTAGCCATTTCCGGTATTCCTCCTCTGTCAGGTTTCTTTTCTAAGGATATGATATTGATGAATGTGTTTCATTCAGGAATGCTGCTATGGGTAGTTGCCCTCATCATTGCATTATTGACAAGCGTCTATATGTTTCGTCTTTTATTTATTGTATTTTGGGGACAACCTTCCGTACATGCGGACTCCAATATTCATCCCCATGAATCTCCAAAATCCATGACGATTCCAATGATGATTTTGGCGGTTCTTTCTATTCTTGGAGGCTTGTTTGGCATTCCTGAAGTCTTTGGCGGAAACGAAGCCATCAGCAATTATCTCGCACCTGTATTTGCCAAGTCAACTACTCTGCTTATACAAAACCCTCATGAAGTGGCTGCCAACATTGAATTGCTGCTGATGATTGTTCCTGTGGTATTGATTTTTGCTATCATATATGCTTTGTATTATTATTTTGTCAAGGGTAAGAATATGCCTCCTGATGAATTGCAGAAACGAGGCATCTTTAGCAAGATAGCGTATAATAAGTTTTATTTAGATGAAATCTACGATTTTCTCTTTGTGAAGCCGGGAGCATGGTTCTCTGTTTTCTTGCAAGAAGTAGTGGAACTAAAAATTATCGACAAATTCATCGGCAAAGTTGGGCAAGGTGTGGTGTGGACAGGCAAAACCATCCGTTATGTGCAAACCGGAAATGTGGGCTTCTATTTATTCGCCATGGTGATTAGCATCATACTTATTCTATTACTAAATCTATTTTAAGGACCGAATATGTTAACATTACTTCTCATAATTATCCCGTTGGTTTTTACGATAGTGCTTTTTGCATTACCCGATTCAAAGTACGTTAAGTCTGTTGCATTAATTGGTGGTATTGTAGAATTCGTTTTTTCGCTTTACGTCTTGTTTCAATACCAATATGGTTGTCATTGCGTATTAAATTATCATTCCCAATTCTTCCAACAGCTTGGCATCAGCTTCTCCCTGAACATTGATGGACTGAGCCTATTGATGATACTTCTGACTTCATTCCTATCTCCACTAATCATTTATTCTGCTTTTACTAAGCAATCAAACAAACCACCTGCCTTTTATGCCCTCATTCTATTGATGGAAACAGCCTTCATCGGGGTGTTTACAGCAACAGATGTGCTGTGGTTTTATGTTTTTTGGGATTTAGCTTTGATTCCTATTTGTTTTCTAACTGCCGTATGGGGAGGGAAAAATAAAAGAGTTATCACCGTTGAGTTCTTGATTTATACCTTGGTGGGCAGTTTGTTGATGCTTATTGCCATAATTTATTTATACACCCTAACTCCGGGAATGCATTCGTTCAGTTTTAGCTCTTACTACAATCTTACCTTGGATTATAAAACTCAGGTGTGGGTATGTTTGGCTTTCTTCATGGCTTTTGCTATCAAAGTTCCTTTGTTTCCCTTTCATTCGTGGTTGCCCAAAACGCACACAGCGTCGCCCACACAAGGCTCTATGTTTTTGGCAGGTATTATGCTCAAGATGGGCATCTACGGACTGTTGCGCTTCATCATTCCGCTCTGTCCTTTAGCCTTGGGTTCTTGGACTTTTTATGCTGTGGTACTGTCAGTGGTCGGCATCCTGTATAGTTCCATCATCGCCATCAAACAAACCGAACTGAAACGCCTCATCGCTTTTTCATCCTTAGGTCACATGGGCTTGATAGCCGCGGGCGTGTTTTCTTTGACTTTTAATGGTATCGAAGGCGGCATCCTGCAAGTCATCTCCCACGGCATCAACGTAGCAGGCATGTTCTTTTGTTACGACATCATATATCGCCGCACCAAAACGGGCACCATCGCTTCCATTGGCGGTATTGCCTCAAAAGCACCTATCTTTTCCGTGTTTTTCATGATAATTCTTTTGGCGAATATAGCTTTGCCGCTCACCAATGGCTTCGTGGGCGAGTTTTTGCTTTTGATGGGTATCTTCGAATACAATGCCTATTTATCTGCCATTGCAGGACTCACCATCATCTTCGGTGCTATTTATATGTTGTGGATGTATCAAAGGATAATGTATGGCGAAACCACAGAAGCCACACAGGATTTTCCTGAAATTACGCTGCAAGAGAGTCTTGTTTTGACCCCTCTTGTCATCATGATTTTCTGGATAGGCATTTATCCAAAGATGTTTCTACACATTGCCGAACCTTACGTCCGCGACCTGCTCGAAGTCTTAACTTATAAACTAAAATAAATCCCGAACAGCATGAATGCAATAATAGCAGTTTCAGTATTGGCAATCATTATCATGTTTTTTGGCGTGATGCGGAAAAAATCTATACTCTTGCCCATTATTTTATTGGGATTGCCGCTTGCCTTTTTTCTCGATATACGCGACTGGGGAACTTTTGTGCATTACTATAACGAAATGTTCATTGCCGACAACTTCGGCATTGCCTTTAATGCCCTTCTGATTTTCGCTGCTTTTCTGGTTTTTATGTTTGCCAACTTATATTACAAGGTGGTGCAACGTCCCCTCGAAGATATCTACGCTTTGTTTCTCTTTGCCCTCGTTGGAGCCATGGTGATGACTTCATTTGGCAATTTGATTATGCTTTTCATCGGCGTCGAAACGCTTTCCATCTCGCTTTATATCTTGGCAGGAAGCAAGAAATTTGATATTGCATCTAACGAAGCCGCCATGAAATATTTCCTCACAGGTTCAGTCTCCACAGGCTTTTTATTGTTTGGCATTGCCTTGGTTTATGGGGCTTCAGGAAGTTTCAATATGATGGACATCACCAATTATATCACCGAATACTCCACCATGCTCCCCGCCATGTTCTTTGCGGGTATGTTGCTTATATTTATCGGAGTGGCTTTCAAGATTGCTGCTGTTCCATTTCATTTCTGGGCACCCGATGTGTATGCCGGTTCGCCCACGCTTATCACGGCTTTCATGGCTACGGTGGGCAAAGTGGCTGCTATTGCTGCTTTCTACCGACTTGCCTCCGGTGCTTTCGCCAATGTGCACCTGCATTGGGAAAACACCTTATGGTTTTTCGCTGTCGCCACCATCGTTTTCGGAAACCTCTCTGCCATTTATCAGGACAATCTCAAACGCATGTTTGCCTATTCGGGTATCTCCCATGCCGGTTATATGCTTTTGGCGATAATTGCTTTAGGACCCAAGTCTGCCGGCTCTTTATTGTTCTATGGCTTGGCGTATGTGGTGGCAACCACTACAGGTTTTGCTGTATTGATGCTGATACGCGAGAAAAATGGAACCTTCTCGGTGGAAGGATTCAAAGGTTTGGCGAAAAACAATCCTATCGAAGCTTTTGCTATGGCAATGGCTATGATGTCTTTGGCGGGCATACCGCCTTTGGCTGGGTTTATGGCAAAATATAACATCTTTATTGTGGCTGCCCAAAGCGGATATCTTTGGTTGGTCATCGTGGGTGTGCTCGGTTCCATGCTTAGCATTTATTATTATTTCAAACCCATCGTTGCCATGTATTTTTCGGATGCCGAACCGCAACCCAAAATAGAAACCGGCATCAGCTACAAAATCCACATCATCTTTTGCACCTTCTTGATTATTGTTTTGGGATTTCTTTCGGGGGTAATTATCAATTTGATTTAAGGTCTACATTTATTACGAAGATATCTTTGTAAAAAAAAAGGCAATCTTCAAATTTTGAAGATTGCCTTTATGATTTAATTAGAAAAACCTATTGGTATATTGCTGAAGCACTTAAATCGGCACTTACAGCCTGGCATGTTACATTTGCGACTGTAAGACAACAGCTTGCCGTACAACCGAGAGTAGCTGGTCCAATAGCCCAACCTGCTCCACCACCAAAACATAATTGTAAACCTGCACTTGCAGAGCAATCAATAGAGCATCCTGCTTTAAGACCAACAAATGTTGAACATCCGGGTCCAGTTATTGAACCACCGGCATTATAATTGATGCCATGTGAAGTTCCATCAGCAAGAGTAAAGCCTACCGTGCCCACCGAGACCGATTTATTAGCAATATTATTATAAACAGTACTACCTAAACCGTTGAAAGAATAACTGTATGCACTTCCATTTGTATGTGTAGTATTACTTACTCTAAAGTTTGAATAAGTTGGGTTCACATAACTTGATGAACCTGCTGAGTATGTTGGACACCAATTATAAGTAGCAGAATATATGATTGTACCAAGAGTATTCTTTACATTAGCAAGAATGGTCGAATTTGTAAAAGCATTATCCTTCCATAAACTTAAGGTTTTTCCTGCATTAACTGGAAATAGCCCTTTACTTACACCATTCACATAAATCTGTACCTGATAATTAGAATTTCCTGTGTTTTTAACACTAACTTCCCGATAACCACTTGGGGAAACAAGATTTACAAAGACATTGCATGTTTTTGTAACGCCACTGGCACTAAAACTGAAAGTAAAATTGCCATATTTATTATTGTATTGAGCTGGGCACATATTATCACAATAATACGTTACCTTCCCAGAACTGTTGGTTACTCCTGCTGCTGCACAAACCTGACGAACAGGATCATTAACTGAAACTGAAACTCCACTTTTTGGAACACCGTTATAAGTCAAGGTTATTGTAAAATACAAGCAGCTACCAACATTACATATAGTTACGCTTGGTGTAACAGTTAAACTATAACCTGCAAGCAATGCTTTATTAGTAGGATTGTCTGTTGTTTGAACTTGGCTAGGTTCAATACTATCTTTCTTACACGAATTGAACGATAATATCATCAATATCAGAGCAACAAAGATAATTGATGTTCCTTTCAGGCAGAACGTACCTGCTTTGAATATGTATTCAAAAGCTAAAGTTATTTTTGTTTTCATTGTTTTTTCTTTTTTTATTCCTGATTTTTTCTTTTTATTTTCAGGAGTGATAAACATTTTTTTTACCACTTATACATAATCTTCCATCTTTAGATTTTTATGCGTCCGGAAGCAGTACCGGGACTGATTTTTCAGTATCTATGGCGGGGAATGGCAAAAAGGTAAAATATGGTGAGTCTTAATATTACCATTGCGATTTGCCCTACCCTTAATATAAAAAGTAATAAGTAATAACCTAATAAATGAGATGAAATACTTAAAACCCTCAATAGCCAGGTTCAGAGCAAACGACAATATTATAAATATCAGGATTCCCATCGCTTATTTATTTTCTTTTTCAGGTTCCTGAATTGCTTTTTGAGCAGCCTGAATTTTATCTTTTTGCTGCTCCAAAACAATCTGTTCTATGGTTTTGGTGTTTTCTGCCAACCCTTTATTATTTCTTAACCATAAAGAAATTTGGGCTTCAACCAATGTGTATAAATTTGTTCTCATAATTTTATCCTCCTTTTTTCATTTTATTTCTTTTTATATTGTCGAATTTTTATAACTTTGTTGCGTATTTGGTTTAGCAGAAATTATTCCATCATTTTCTTCACCATTGTCATCATTTATGTCAAAACAGTCAAAATATTTATTTATGCTTGAATTATTATATGAACAAACAACTAATAAACTTAAAATTCCAATTCGATTTTTAAAAATATTGCAAATTCAATTGCAGAGCAAAGCTAGAGATTCAAATTTTATTGGCAAAGGAGCAGACAAAATTGCAGGGGTTGTTAATAAATTTTATAACGGAGAGATTAAAAGAGACTTTCCAAGTCATTTTATAAATTTTAGTCCGGCAAGCATTTCAGAATCCACAATTAGTAGGATATTTCAATTAGTAAAAAAATGTGAGGAAGAAATCACTTCACCTGAGGGATCAAGTAGTGTGAAATATGAAACGCTTGACCTTCTTTGTTTCACCGCATTTGAAGAAACTTTAGTTCAACAACTTGCTGCTTATAGTCAGTTTAATACTAAAGATTTATATATTTGGGTTAAGGTGGCAAGTTATGGAAGAAAAGAAATCATGGATTCAATAAATTATAAGAACAGTACGCTCTCGGAAGAAGTGATAGAAAATAATAAATATTCGGAACAAAAGGATATTTCCGAATTAGATTATTTTAATAACTTTCATGAAAAAGCTGAACATTCATTAAGAAACGAGGGCTCTATTGATTTTGCACGTTCCTTTAATTTACTTATTTATATGTTTAGATATGAAAAGTTTAGAGAGTTCAGAGCATTTGATTTGGCGTTTAATAGATGGGAAGAATTAGTACGTCAGGATATTGATATCAATTTGTCTCAAATTAAAAACTTTTCTAACGATATTTTAAATGAAATAGAATTCTTGTATAAAGAAGACAGGTGTCGAAATTTTAGAAGAATACTTGTTATTTCAGAAAATAGCATTAAGCCAATTACATTTGATTTGTTAAAATTATTTTCCGATATAGAAGAAAAAATAAAAAATAAAAAAATAAAAAATCCGGGCACTTTATTTAATGTAGAATCAAATCAAAATAGAATATTTGAAACTCGAATCTTGTGTTGCAAAATAAACCAATATGATCATGTTTTTAAAGAAATTAATGATTTTGCATTGTTTACTGATGATGAAGAATTCGCAATTGTTGAAACGACTTTAATATCTCCATTTGAATCGCCAAAAAATCATACCTGCAAAATAATCACTAATTTTGAAGCATTGAATTATAGAAAGAAAAAGTTTGATAGTTTTTGGGATGAGGACACTTTGTCTATCACGGAGTTTATTGACAAATATCATTTCAAGGACGATGTTGGCACATTATATAATGTTTTTAAAACATTTATAAATACAAATGAAGTGGCAAAAATAAAACAGACATCTATTATTATTGAAACAGCATATCTAGAATTAAAAAACATAAGTGATGAAAAGCGTAGGTCACACTATGAACGAGCGTTCGAACTATTAAAAGATTTTACGAATGTATCATTTTTTGAAGATTTAAAAGAAAATATTTTTTTAGATGCGTTTATAAATGATTTTAAAACAAATATTAAAGAAGATCCTGTTTGTGTTGGTAATTGCTCAACATCTGATTATCTAAGTGATGAGCACTTTTTACAACTTAAAAATGGAATAACCCTTGAACTAAGAAAAAGAAATATGTCTTATAATATTAATGAAGAGCACATCTTCACTTTTTATATGACTAAAACTCGTAATAGTGTAACAAAGAGAATAAAAAAAATCATGAGTGATAGCTTGAAAAAAGAATTATTTATTTTGCATCAAACAATGTCAAATTCTAAAGAAATTTACATTTGTGATCAAGAGTATAAAGAAATTTATCTTGGTTATATTAAAGATGATTGAGCTGTGGTTCCAAATTGTGCACTATTAATGGCAGAACACTATTTTGACCTTTTTCAGTTTGCATATTCTAAAAATCCTAATCAGAAGGATTTTTGGATTTTTGATTTTTTACAATATAATGAAATCGAGTCCTCCAAACAAGGAATTGAAGTTGCACATAGCCTGTTTACATGGCCTAAAGGAGTTAATATTAGTATAGTCAACTGTAATTATTCTGATAATAATCCCGAGCCTATTAGATTGTTAGGACCTTATGAGTTTTAGCCATAATGAGTAGTCTAATTTATCTTGATAATGCCGCTTCGACTCCTTGTGACCCAAGAGTTATTGAAGAAATTTTGCCATACTTATTTGAAAATTTTGCTAATCCTTCTAACACAACAAATTCTATGGGCAAATTCGCAAATCATGCTATTGAAAGTGCACGAAGTAAAGTTGGCTGTATGCTTAATTGCTTACCTCAAAAAATTATTTGGACTTCAGGTGCTACAGAAGCAAATAATATTGCT
>CAIWVT010000263.1 GCA_903916135.1 uncultured bacterium | reverse complement strand
TGACAGTCAGAAACGCAAAGAGGAAAAGAATAATGAATTTGTTTCAGATGTGGATCAAAAGGGCGTAAAATATGAAAATGCTGATAATTATAACGATAAGATTGAATTAAAGGAAGTGCCTAGCAACGTATTGCTATATATTAAGCAAAACTATAAAGAAGACTATATAAAAAGTTCGCGCTTAGTGAGCGATGATACCCTCGGAAATGTTTATGTAATTGCTGTTAAACCTGAAATTGCTAAATATGCTACGCTGTTATATTTTGATTTGGCAGGTAAATTCATCAAGAAATTCGATGAAGGTGAACGCGATATGTACACCTCAAGCAATAAGAGTGTAGGTAGTCAGGCAAAAGAACCCCCTCCATCTAAATACGGAACCTCTGACGAAAGAGTTAAGGCAACAGAAATACCTCCAACAATTGGAAAATACCTGAAAAAGAGTTATCCGCAATATACCATGACCGAAGCGTTTTTCAAAACGGATAAAGAGTTAGGCAGTTGCTATCTGATTATTATAAAAAAATCATCCGAAAAGAAAATAATTAAAATTTATTTCGACTTGGATGGAAACATGCTGAAAAACGAAACAGAAAACTTGTAAGCTATCCTTTTCTGGGCATTGTTTATTGCTCCAGCCATTGCTTTTGAAGTTTTTCTTATTATGAAAAAATGTATCACTTTTAGTTTAGTGTATCTCTGCTTTGCATTTATTTTATATGCACAGGAAAAGAGTCCGCCAAAGAAAATAGATTTGGTGGGAGCCGAAAGTGCCATGTATGATAAAGCCAAAGGCGAATACACCTTGCTGATTGGCAACGTCATTTTCAAACATGAGAACATCATGCTCTATTGCGACAGTGCTCATCTGTATTCGGAAGAAAACAGCATAGATGCTTACAGTCATGTGCATATCAAAGCAAGCGATTCGGTGGACATCTTTGGCGATTCCTTGCGCTACGATGGCAACACTAAGATTGCCGAGATTCATAAGAATGTGAAGATGATTGACAATGAGATTACGCTGACTACCGAACATCTCACCTACGACATGAATGCCAAAACAGGGCAATATTACGATGGCGGCAAGATAGTGGACCCCGAAAACACACTCACGAGCAAGCGTGGATTCTATTATTCTGATACTAAGGATTTCTTCTTCAACGATTCGGTGGTGCTGGTCAATTTAGATTATACCATTAAATCGGATTCGCTGATATACAATACCGCTTCGGAAGTTTCGCATTTCTATGGACCGACCTATGTGACGAGCAAGGAGAATAATATCTATACGGAGAAAGGTTGGTATGTGACCAAGAAAGATATTGCCGAGTTCTCCAAAAACAACATCCTGAAGAATAAAAGTCAGACTTTGACTGGGGATAGCATTTATTACAATCGTTTGTTGGGATTGGGTTTGGCATATCGCAATGTGACGCTTTTCGACTCTTCGCGCAACATGATAGTGAAAGGCAACTTTATCCATTATGACCAAAAGAAACAATACAGTTTGGCAACAGATAGTGCCCTATTGATTCAGATTGATGATCAACTTGATTCCTTATTTCTACATGCCGATACCTTGGTGGGCACCTTTGATACCATCACAGAAAAGGCGCGTATCATGTTTGCTTATCACAAGGTGAAGTTCTTTCGGAATGATTTGCAAGGCTCATGCGATTCCTTAGTGTATAATTATGCCGATTCCACAATAAGTTTGTTTCGCGACCCGATTATTTGGACGGAGGACAAGCAGCTTACAGCCGATTCGGTGAAGATACAGTTGGCAAATAGCTTGGCAGATAAGATGTATCTGAATCGAGCGTGCTATTTGGTGGCGAATGACGACAGTGTGAAGAGTCGTTTCAATCAGGTGAAAGGCACCAACATGATTGCCTTCTTTGATAAAGGGGAATTGCGGAAAATCCTTGTGTTTGGCAATGCCGAAACCATCTATTTTATGCGAGAGGACGACGGCAGGAAAACAGGCATCAACAAGGCTATATCCACCGATTTGAGCATAGAGATAAGCGACAGCCACATAAAATCCATCACCTTTATGGATAAGCCCATCGCTACCTTATATCCTGATAAAGAATTAGGCGTGAAAGACCTATTCCTGAAGAATTTTAGATGGTTGGAGAACTATCGTCCGAAGGACAAAACAGAAGTTTTTATTTGGTAAGGTATGCATTTGTTCTACGCATCGGATATTGACAGCGACCTCTATGTGTTTGGTCGGGAGGAGTCGCGGCATTGCAAGGTGTTGCGATTGAAAACTGCCGACATCATCTATCTGACAAATGGCAAAGGCACCCTATATCATGCCGAAATCACGGATATGAACCAAAACGCCTATAAGGCAAGCATCATCAAAACAGTGCCCCATTATAATCAACACCTGCACAACCTACATATAGCCATATCACCTACCAAAAGCCCCGAACGCTTCGAATGGTTCTTAGAAAAGGCATGTGAAATAGGCATAGAGGAAATCACGCCCCTCATCTGCGAACGCTCGGAGAAGTGTTCCATCAAACCCGATAGGCTCGAGAAGATACTGATAGCCGCTATGAAACAATCTTTTTCTGCTTATCTGCCGAAGCTGCATCCCTTACTATCGTTCAAAGATTTTATCAAACAAAATCATGACAGTGCAAAGTATATTGCCTAT
>CAIWVT010000262.1 GCA_903916135.1 uncultured bacterium | reverse complement strand
ATATGAAAGGCGGACAAAGCAAGGAAAATATAGCAAATACAAATAATGTGTTTAAGTTAGCACCATTACCTTTTTAAGGGGTTGGGGTTTCTTCCCTCCATAGATTTCCCAACCAAAAATAAAACTCTAACCTAAACCTCTTTTTTATACAAAAACATACCGCTAACTGATGTAAACCTACCGATAACTTTATTTTTCACCTTTTCTCAGTAAAATGTATTACCTTTACACTTTCAAAACAATAATACGTTTATTAAATAATGGTGATATGAAAAGATTCTTACTTTTTTTAAGCATAATGATGTTTGCAAACATCATGCTTTTAGTTCAAACAGCCAACGGTCAACAGTATTTTACCTTGGTAAGCTTTAATTTTAATGTAGATAACGATAGTTCCCAAACTTTCGGAAATACTTACAATACTGATGATGTCGTTCAAAGAGATTCGACTTATCATTCTTCATTTAATTATGATGAAGGTATTGATGGAATTGGTGATTATTGTCTCACCTCGTCTGAATGGGCAGGCGGATTCGACTCAGTAAAAAACTATTCTATTTCATTTTCGACATTATTTTATACAGATATACGTATTAGCAGTCGTCAGAAATCTTCCGGCACTGGTCCGAAACATTTCAAGTTACAATATAAAGTAGGCGTTTCTGGAGTTTGGACTAACTTGACAGGCGGAAAAATACATACTTTAACTGATACTTTCCCTACAGGAACAACCAACTACTACCTGCCTTTAGAATGTAATAATCAATCGAAAGTTAGAATTAGATGGATAATGTCCAGTGACTCTTCAGTTAATAATGGTATAGTAGATGCTTCTGGAACATCAAGTATTGATAA
Source organism: uncultured bacterium (assembly GCA_903916135.1). GTDB lineage: Bacteria > Bacteroidota > Bacteroidia > Bacteroidales > CAIWKO01 > CAIWKO01. The sequence goes on along the minus strand of CAIWVT010000262.1, from coordinate 2,964 downwards.
TATAATTATACAGGGTCACTTACAAGATAGTTGCGCGTTTCTAAACATCAACCAAATAAAAGCAAAAATTATTACAGGTGGTCTTAATTTCTTTAAACCGTATGATACTCCTACTCAGGACTGTTTTGAATACCCTGCAGATAGTGGAAAACATACCATCTTTTGTTCCGCATTATGGTTAGGAGCCAAACAAAATGGAGTGCTGCGATTAGCCGGCGAAAGATACCATGGAAATGGCAGAGATTATTACCCCGGACCTGCAATGGACGCCTCTTTATATCCCTCAGAAGTGGCAAATTGGAATAAGGTATGGAAAATCAACAAATCAGATATTGATTATCATATTGCAAATTGGAACATTCCGGGTTATGTCATGCCAACTTCCATCAGCCAGTGGCCCGTAACCTCCAACCCATTAATTGGAGCCAATTATTGGATGGCACCCTTTATTGATGTGGATGGAGATGGTTCTTATAATCCGGCAAATGGCGATTATCCTGATATCAGAGGCGACCAAGCTATCTATTTTATATTTAATGATTCCGTCTATCCTCACACCGAAACAGGCGGTAACCGTTTAGGTGTTGAAGTCCATGCTATGGCGTATGCATATAACACAGATCCACTGCTTGAGAAAACTATTTTTATGAATTATCTAATCTACAATCGCTCAAGCCGCATCTATGATTCTTTATACATGGGAATGTTTACAGATATTGATATTGGTAATCCAACTGATGATTATATTGGGTGTGATACCTTGCTACAAACATACTTTGGATATAATGGTGACAACTTTGATGAATCTGCAGGAGGAGCAATAGGATATGGTACTAATCCACCTGTTCAAACTGTAACTATGTTGAACCAAACTATGACATCCTTTGCTTTTTTTAATAATACAGGAGGAGGTTTAATCCAGGAAACCGATCCTGATCTAGCCATTGAGTACTATTTAATAATGACAAATCATTGGAAAGATGGCGAGCATTTTTGTTATGGAGGCATGGGGCATCCATTAGCAGGAGGCGACACTACCCGACCGGTAAAATATATGTTTCCGGGTTATCCAAACGATTCCACTCAATGGAACGAGGCAAGTATTGGAAATCCTCCTTACGACAGAAGAGGTGTTGGCATCACAGGTCCTTTCACACTTGCACCAATGCAATATATTTCTTATGATGTTGCTTATATAGTTGCCGACAGTGGTTTTGGCAAAAGCGGCGGCTTTTCCAATGTTGATAATATGCTGCAGATTGTTCCCTTGATTCGCGATTATTTCAACTCCCACCATCCCCAAGATGGTCACGACTTAGCCCTTGGCATTGATGAACAACAAAAAAACAACCCAGCCTCAACACCACAATTCTCAATATATCCCAACCCCACCACCGACAAACTAACCTTCACCACCAACCTAACCAACGCAACACTTACCTTAGACATCCTCGACATCAACGGTCGCCTCCTACAAACCACCCAATGCACCAACGGCAGAAAAGTATTAGACGTATCCAACTTTAAGAAAGGCGTATATATTATAAAGATAAGATCTGCCGAACAAAGCAGTTTTGTTAAGTTCATTAAATTGTAATAGCTATGAAAAGATTCGTACTTTTCTTATTCTTAATTTATTTCTGCAATATAGCTTTTTCGCAAATTAATCTTTGCAAAATGGCAATACCCCTTTGTTTAAATAATGATTCCATTTCTTTTCCGGCAGCGGCAAATACTATTGACGCTTCAGCAGGACCTAACTATGGATGTTTACAAACTTTGCATAATCCAACATGGTTCTTTTTTCAAGCAAGTAAATCTGGTGCGATTTCTTTATCAATCCATGGAGTAACCGCTGATATTGATTATATATGCTGGGGACCTTTTGCTGAACCTTTCACTCCATGTTCTTCCCAAATAAGCGATATTAATTCTATAATTGATTGTAGCTATAGTGCCTTGGTCAATGAATTATGTCAAATTCCAAATGCTGACAGTGGCGCATTCTATATTTTATTAATTACAAACTACAACAATATTGCTTCTAATGTGACCATTGCTCAAACAAACAGTAGCGATTCCACAGGGGCTATTAATTGTGATTCTTCAAATATCTATTCTAAAAGTTTAAATGTATGTGCAAAAGACACTATTTACCTTCAATCTGTAATTAATGACCCAACTGCACAATACACTTGGGTATTTGCCAATGGCGATTCTTCTTTTGTTCAAAACCCTATTATTCCTAATATTGATTCAACCTATTACGGACAAGTAATAAACAAAGTTATCACTTCAACTGATACTATTTATATAGGTGGTATTATTGCTGTCAAGCCACTACCAAAGGTAAAATTCAAGTGGGTAACAAATTGGTGGGGATGTTTCGCATTTACAAATCAGAGCATAAATTACGATAGTTTGGTCTGGAATTTTGGCGATGACACTATAAGCCTTTCAGAAAACCCGCTCCATTGTTATGAGCAAAATGGAATATATATAGTTACACTAACTGCCTATCTTAATGGTTGTAAAAATACCAAACAAGATACCTTAGAAGTCTCAGTTGGTATTTCAAATAACTTAATAAATAATTTTACCGTCAAACCTAATCCTGCTTCTGATTATATAGATATAGAAGTTAATATTTTCGATTCTCAGCAAAACCTTGAAATAGATTTAATGGATATTAGCGGACGAATACTAATAAACCAAATGATACTAACGAAGAAAACATCATTAAATATCTCCAACTTTAAAAAAGGAATATACATCCTCAAAATTCATTCCTCCGAACAAACCAACTTTGTCAAATTTGTAAAGATGTAATCGCCATTTCCCTGATCGGCTAAGGCGCTGCCTTAGTCGTTCATATCTTTTTAGGCTCCGCCTAAATCCTATTAATCTGTTAGATTTCCATACATAAAAAAGGCTTGAACTCCCCGTCCAAGCCTTCCCTGTTAT